>CAJAXK010000089.1 GCA_903946925.1 uncultured Bacteroidales bacterium
CATCCTTTCTTTCAATTATCGTTTTTCCACTCAGGACTATAGCAATATAGAAAAAACGGAATTTGTGACCTTGAATTATTTCACACAAAATATTGTTGGATGTCGGATTGATTTCGGTTTTATTACAGCCGGCCTCGAATATGATAATTACAAAAGTTCGATATTGCCCTATCACATGATGAGGTACTTTTTGACATTCCAAAAAAATTATGGAAATAGGGTAACACTTATGCTAAACGGCAATTTGCAGGATTATACAATGCTCGACCAACCTGAACCTGAATACCAGAAATATATGGATATAACAGGCAAAGCAACGTATTCCCTTTTTAATCAAACGCAATTAAACCTCGATTTGATGTACCGTAATCAGAAAGGCCGTGGAATCGATCTCGACCTGCTTTCCTCAAAACTTGAAGTAACATCAACATTGAACCGCTTGTTTTTGACATTTGGCCTGGAAGTATATAGGCGCAACTACGTTGGTGAAATAATCAATTTTAAAGGGACATATATTAAAATTATCAGAAAGTTCTAATTATGAAAAAAACTCCCACACTTTTCGTTCTGCTTCCTATTTTGATATTTACCGGATTTATGGGAACAATGAAACCTGATTTTTCGTTTATAAACGTAAAAGTGCAGACCGCCCCATCAAATTTTCAAACACCTGGCGAAAACCCAGTATGCGTTGACTGCCATAGCGATTTGATTGAAAGTAAAAATGTACATAAACCAGCATCTGATTCTTGCGGTACTTGCCATGCGGTTGATATTATTGATCATTCAAAAAACGGTGCCCGTGGGTTAAAGCTCCAAAAAAATGTACCAGCATTGTGTTTTGGGTGCCATAAAGATATTGAGGAACAATTCAAAGTGTTGAAAAATGTACACAAAGCTGTAAATGTTTCTAAAAGCTGCAACAATTGCCATTCGCCCCATTCATCCGACGAGAAAAAACTTCTGCAGGAAGAACAAAAGAGATTATGCCTAAGTTGTCACGACAAAGAAGTGAGTGCCTTAGGCAAAAAAATGATAAATATCAAGAAACTGCTCGAAACAAGCAAGGTCATTCATCCACCCGCTGAAAAAGGATGTGTAGTTTGTCACCATCCACATGGATCAACTAATAATCATAACTTGATAAGTCCTTTTCCGACAGGCAACTACGCTCCAGCGGTGAGGGATACTTTTGCCCTTTGCTGGGAATGCCACGACAGCGATTTATTGGAAGCTGAAAAAACCGACGCTGCCACCAATTTTAGAAATGGTGAACAAAACCTCCATTTTGTACACATGAACGGCAAAAAATCAAGGAGTTGCGTGATATGCCACAATGTTCATGCATCAGCTAATGAACATCTAGTTGAAGATAAGGTTAAGTATGGTGAATGGAATCTACCAATAAAGTACATTCCTTCGGCAGAGGGGGGATCCTGTTTTCCCGGCTGCCACGGTATCAAGACTTATGCCCGGTAACAAAAATGGTAGAATTAAAACCAGTAGGTTATTGCAGAACGAATAAGTATTGGGGTATGTTTTTCATGCTCCTTCTTTTGTCAATAAACAATGTTTTTAGCCAGTCATCCGCTGCTAAGTTATCTGGTAACCAATTTGCAGATATTATTAATCAAGCAGACGATTTTCTGCTTAAAGAAAACTATTTAGGTGCTTTAAATGAATATGAAAGGGCGTGGAACCTAAATCCCCGGCAAAAATATACCGAAAAAAAGATTGATCAAATATACAGAACCCTGGCAAACACACCTTTGCTAAAATCTTTAATTGAAAAATCAATAAACCTTGGCGATAGTTGTTTTATGGCCAGCGATTTCAGGGGCGCTAACGTTGCTTACTTTAATGCTCTAAAGCTCGATCATTCAGCCGAATATCCTAAAGATCAGCTTATAGCCATATCGAAGCTTTATGCCGACCCTGAGAATGAAGCTCGCTCCAGGATATTATTTGTTAGGGGTGAAAAAGCCGCTGCAAGTGGAAAGTATGACAATGCAATAAACTTTTACGGGCAAGCTTTATTGCTAAAACCATCTGATACTTGGCTCCTGAAAAAATTGGACGAAACTGCCTCACATAAAACAGAGTATTTACTGGGTATAGATCAGTATTCTAAATACTTGAATAGTGCCGATTTGCTTTTAGAACTAAAGAAGTGGGACGAAGCAAGTTCAGTGTACTCAAAGGCGGCGGCGCTCCAACCCAAACAAAATTATCCGACAGCCAGAATTGTGCTGATTGGCCATTTGAAAAATGTCATCGGCCAAAAAACACAATCCTATCAAAATATGGTTGCTTTGGGCGATAAGTTTTTTAGCCTCCAAGATTATGAAAATGCTGCAATCCAATACCAACAGGCTGAAAACCTGAAACCGGATGAAATGCATCCGAAAACTATGCTCAAAAAGATAAAGCATGTTATACCAAAAATAAATGTTCAGGGCGATGAATATGAGGCCGCGGTAACCAATGCCGATATTTTGAGCCTTGCAGGCGATGATAAAGCCGCTTTGATTGGGTTTCAACGTTGCCTGGCGTTCCATACCGATGACAATTATGTAAAATCAAGGATTAGGGAGCTTACTAACAAATATGCAGTACAAACTGTACCTGATGATGCGTATGCGATGGCTATTAGCAGAGGTATAAAATCAATGGAATCAACTAATTATACTAAAGCATTATCTGAATTCCGTTATGCTGCCACACTAAAACCTGACGAAAAACTGCCTAAGGAAAAAATAAGTGCCATCAATTCTATTCTTGAAAACCAAAAGAGCCCGACAGCAAATACTTCCATAAACAATAAGCTAATTGGTAAACCTATCGAAAACCAGATGGGTTCAAAAATTGTTAACGTAACCAAAGCAAAAACTGATTCTACCGAAAATATAGAGCATAAAACAATAGTTGCATCCAACAACATTGATGAAAAAACCAAAGTTACAAATCAGGGTAAAAATGCTGAAACCAAAGGGTTTGTTGATAATTCGCCAATAGGGTTAAGGGAAAAGAAGCAGGAAGAATATGAATCGAAAATAGCTGTTGCGGATATAAACTTTTCTGAAAAAGACTACCAAAAAGCAATCGTTCAATATTCGGATGCGATAGTTATAAACCCTGATAGCGAATACCCAAAACAAAAGATTTCAGCAATTGAATCAATATTGCAGCGGCAAAAAGCGAAAGAAGAACTATTTGAAAATGAAATGGCAGCCGCTGATAAAGCTGCGGAAGAAAAGGATTTCGTTAAGGCAATTTCGGGTTATAAAAAGGCACTTATTCTTTATCCCGATAAAACCTATTTGCAGGAAAGGATTAGAACTGTAAACACTTTGGTGACAGAAGCAAAAACAGCCCAGGAGAACTACAACAAAGCTATTAGTACTGCCGAAAAGGCTTATGCTACAAAGGATTACAAATTGGCAAGCGAAAGTTATCAGTCAGCCGCAATGTTTAAACCCGATCAAAGTTTACCCAAGCAAAGAATTGAAGCAATCAACGAATTGATTTTAAACAACATCAAAAGTAACGATACACAATATACTGAGATAATTAGTCAGGCGGATGAGTTTTATCAAAACCAGGAGTGGTTAGTTGCGAAAAATGCTTATATTTTGGCATCTGCACTAAAACCAAATGAACGTTATCCAAGTGATAAAATTATCGAAATTTCTAATTTATTGATTGCCAAAGCTAAAGCCGAAAAAGAAGAATACGACAATGCCATCGCAGACGCAACTAAAGCCTTGAAGGAAAATGACCTGGACCTTGCGGCACAACTATTTTCAACTGCTTCAACCTTACAACCCAAAAATCCTTATCCGGGACAAATGATTGCATGGGTAAGGAAATCAAAACTGGAAAATTCGGTTGTAATAGTTTCAAACGAAATTTTTGTCCTTAAAAAAGAATCGGAAAGGAAATTCCACTTCGACCCAATTGATTATGGTTTGAGGAAGAGGAATTGTATAATTGTGAAAGCCCGAACCATGGACAGTTTGCAGCCAAAACTTTTAGTTAGTTATGGCAAGGAAAATTCCAAGAACGGTGGCGTAGTCCTAAAAGGGATTGACTCGCGTTTGTTCAGCGAATTTGCCATAAACATCGGGGTACAGGATAAATGGTTCCGCGAGGACAACAACTACCTGAGCCTTTATGCCGAAAATGGCGATTTGGAAATTTCGAGCATTAAAATAGCGCAAATGAAATAGCCTAGCTAATAATTGTTCTACCGATGTTTTCAAATATATTTTCCATTCTGCTTTTGACAAAAGGCAGTATAAGGATGCTTGATCAGAAAAATGTACCGCTATTCAGAATAACCCACAAAAAATTCGACTTAACCATATTTGCAAGGTTTTAGGCATCGTTCCACAATTGAAAAAAATCTATTGTGAACTATTGTGCCTATTTTGGTTGCCTTATAAGTATTGAAAAGTACAATTCAAGTTTATCTATTCCAATTCCTCAAGCTGGTGGTTTTCGCCATTAGCCGAATCCTGAAAAACGATTACTGAGTTTTCATTGTTTTTCAGCCAATCTGCATTCCGTAGTTTGCTAAACGTAATGGAACCAGTAATATACTTGCGGTTTTGACTGGTATAGGTTTCGTCAATTGTGTCGAAATCCTGTTGGTTTATATCGTTGATATTTTCGCAGCTCACATAAATGCGCAACAAATGGTCTTCAGAGATGCGGTAATCAACACCGGTATATAGTTTTTTGTATTCGTATTTATAACCATAGCGCAAAGCGGCAATATCGCTCAAAACCGCCGAAGATGTTGGATACCTGCCAGCCCCTTTTCCATAAATAAACTGTTCGTCGGCAAGACGGGTGCCAATTATAACCCCGTTAAACTCGAAACGCACATTAAATAACTGGCTGCCTGGTGCAACAAATGTCGGTAATACATAAGCCGCAACATCGGTTTGGTTCAGTCGTTGGGCGCGGGCTACAAGTTTGATGCTGTAGCCTTTTTCTTTTGCATAAACGCTGTCGGCAGGATGAAGCCGGGTAATACCTTCGCACATGATTTCTGAAGGTTCCGAAACAATCCCATAAGCGTGGTTAAGTATAATGGTGAGTTTGTTCGCAGCATCAGTTCCCTGCACATCGAGTGAAGGGTCGCTTTCGGCAAAGCCAAGTTGTTGAGCCAGTTTCAAGGCATCTTCATAAGGCATCCCATCTTCGTTCATTCTAGTAAGGATATAGTTCGTGCTACCATTTATTATCCCGGTAACGGAATTGAGCATGTCGTTGTCGTAATATTCCTCCAGGTTCCGGATAACAGGGATACTGCCACAAACAGCCGCTTCGTAAAGGAAAGATGTTTTATTTTCGTCCTGCAAATGCAATAATTCAGCTAAATGGGCTGCGATCATCTTTTTATTGGCACTTACCACCGATTTTCCGCATCCAAGCGATGTGGAAACTATATGCCATGCTGCTTCAGCATCGTCAATCAACTCAACAATAACATTGATTTCAGGATCATTCAACAGCAAATCAGCATCTGTTGTAAACAATTCCATTGGTGCATTACGCTTTTTATCAGCTTGTTTTATGCAAATCCGTTTAATTTCGGCCTGTAGGGTTGGCGTTTGTTTCAGCACCCGGTAAATCCCTTCGCCAACCACACCAAAGCCAAAAAGCCCGATGATTAATTTTTTATCGTAAGTCATTTGTGTTTTTTTAGTTAAATGTTGTTCTGCTATTTTTTTGTTATTGGTTATTCATTATCTCATTTTCAAATTTTAAGTCCACTCCGAAAACCCTAAAAAAAGAAAACCACGAAGGCACAGAGGACACAGAGATACACAGAGTGTTGTTAATCAGCGCTATCGACTTAGTGAAGCTTAGAGACTTTGTGCCTTCGTGGCGTAAAAAGCCTTTTCGGCGTGGATTCAATTTTCAAACTTTCAAATTGTCTCATTTTCAAATTTCCAAATTCCCACATCCCCAAATTCCCGCATCCTCAAATTCCCACATCCTCACATCCTCACATCCCCAAATTTCCACATCCTCACATCCCCAAATTTTCAAATTATCTCATTTTCAAATTAACCTTCTCAAAAGCTTGTTGCAAATCACTTATCAAATCATCAGCATCCTCAATCCCACACGAAAGCCGGATCAGCGAGTCGTTGATACCTGATAAAAGCCGTTTTTCGCGGGGAACCGATTTATGTGTCATTTGCGATGGATGGCACAACAAACTCTTTACACCACCAAGGCTTTCGGCCAGTTTGAATAATTTAGTTGATGTTACAAAAGCCAAAGCAGCTTCTTCGGTATCTTTTTTCAACGAAAAAGAAATCATTCCTCCAAACAGCCCATTTTGTTGGATTTTGGCAATTTCGTGGTTTTTATGGGAAGGTAATCCAGGATAATTCACATGATCAACATCAGGAAGCGAATCAAGGAATTCAGCAATTTTCAAGGCATTTTCGCATTGGCGTTCAACACGCAGGGCAACGGTTTCAATTCCGCGGATTACCAACCAGCAATCATGTGGTCCAAGAATCCCACCCGACGAATTTTGAATAAATTTTAGTTCTTCAGCCAGCTTTTCGCTGTTTACAACCACCAGCCCGGCTAACAAATCGGAGTGCCCGCCAAGGTATTTTGTGCCGCTGTGCATTACAATATCAGCTCCAAGTTCAATTGGGTTTTGGGCAACCGGAGTTGCAAAAGTGTTATCAATAACCACCAATGCACCAACTTCATGTGCCAGTTGGGCAATAGTCTTGATATCCGAAATTTTAAGGGTAGGATTTGTTGGCGATTCGAGCCATACCAATTTGGTGTTTTCGTTCAGGTAAGTTTTAATATTGGAAGCTTCGGTAGTATCAACATAATGGATTTTTATCCCAAACTTTTGATAAATATGCGTGAATAGCCTGTAAGCGCCACCATAAATATCATCAACTGCAACAATTTCGTCGCCTGATTTTAATGTTTTCAGTATAGCATCTATCGCAGCAAGCCCAGTGGCAAAAGCAAATCCGGCAACGCCACCTTCGAGTTGCGCGATTATTTTTTCCAAAGCTGCACGGGTTGGGTTGTTAGTTCGGGCGTAGTCGTACCCTTTGTTTACGCCAGGTGCCTCCTGAACGTAAGTTGCTGTTTGGTAAATTGGTACCGAGATTGCACCCGTGAGTTCATCAACAGGGATGGAATGGATGATTTGTGTGATTTTGTTCATGGTATGTGATATTTATTGGTTATACAATTAAATCATCACTTACCTTAAAAGGCTATCGGAAGGCATAAAAAAAGCTCTTCCGATAAGTCAGAAGAGCTTTGAATATCTGTGTGTTACATTATTGCAAAACTGATTCCAATCTTATCTTTCCGCAAAATCGCGGTTGGATGTGGCACCTTGTCCATAAAATCCGGACAGGTTGTCAAGGCTTCAAAGGTCCATTTCCCTCAGCCTTTCTTGATAAGTGATTGTTGTAAAGAACTGCTGCAAAATTAAAAACATTTTCAATTCAACAGCAAATTGAACCATATTTTTTTTCAGGACACAGAAATACAGATGTTAAATTTAGATAAAACCTCCGACTTTTCCCAGAAACAGAAGCGTATTGCTGAACCTACCCAATAGATTTTTGTTGTTAATTGCTGAAACCAATTATTATGCTCCGATTTACTTTAATCCTTTTTTCGGTCCTACTGGTAGCAGGCTGCAAAAGCAATACAACAAACATCAAAAATCAAATGGATATAAATACAAATGGTGTAAAAATCGACACAGCTACTTTTGCCTCAGGTTGTTTTTGGTGCGTAGAGGCTATTTTTCAAGAACTTAAAGGAGTTCTTTCGGTAACTTCGGGTTACACCGGCGGAAAAATAAAGAACCCGACTTACCGCGAAGTCTGTTCCGGTTTAACTGGTCATGCCGAAGCTTGCCAGATTATTTACGATCCAACAATAATTTCCTTCGATGAGCTGCTCGAAGCTTTCTGGGCCAGCCACGACCCAACCACGCTCAATCGCCAAGGAGCCGACCAAGGTACACAATACCGATCAGCCGTTTTTTATCATAACGAGCAGCAAAAGCAACTTGCCGAAGCCTACAAAGCCAAACTGAATTCCGAAAAAGCCTTTGATAAACCAATTGTTACCGAAATTAGCCCTGCTGTAACCTTTTACAAAGCCGAGGATTATCATCAAAACTATTACAGCCAAAACGGGGATGCCCCTTATTGTTCGTTTGTAATTGTTCCAAAACTGGAGAAATTCAGGAAAGTATTTAAGGATAAGTTGAAATAGAAATTTGGTATTTAAATTTGTTAACATACATCTATTTAATGGCTTAAGAGGATTCATTTGAAATTTAGTTTCAAATCTCCCAGACCATTTTCTATGCTCAATTAGGCAGCAAATATCATTTCTATTACCTTTGTCAGCAAAACAAATATCCTTTTTATCATGCAAACAGCAGAGCGCAGTTCAGGCCACGATCCATCCGAACAAGTAATTTATAACAGGTGCTTGTTTGCATATAAAGCTGCCTCCGAAAGGGTAAGCGGGGATATTATTGAGCTTGGTAGTGGCGAAGGGTATGGTATCCAGTTACTTGCACCTCTTGCAAAAAAATATCTGGCTGTTGATAAATTCGATACCGACATTTCGGGAAATGAAAATGTTGAATTTCGCAAGCAATTGCTGCCCTCAATGTCGGGAATAGCTGATAATAGTTTTGATTTTGCGGTTACATTTCAGGTTATTGAACATATACAAGACGATAAAGCCTTTATTTCCGAAATCCATCGTGTGTTGAAACCTGGAGGGGTTCTCATGCTATCTACACCGAACAGGCTGATGTCGCTAACACGCAACCCTTGGCATATACGCGAATATACAGCTACCGAATTGGCTGGAATTGTAGGTAAAATTTTCAAAAAAGTGGAAGTAAAGGGCGTTTTTGGCAGTCCTGTTGTGATGCAATACCACGAACAAAACAAAGCTTCGGTGCAGCGCATCACAAAGTTCGATGTATTGAAGCTGCAATACCGTCTTCCTCGACAGTTGTTGCAGGTGCCTTACGACATTATGAACAGGCTGAACCGCCGCAAACTGTTAAAAGGCAATTCCGAAATTGTGAACAAAGTTTCGCTTTCCGATTTTTTCCTAAAGGACTCTACAGAGGACTGTTTCGATTTATTTGTGGTTGCTACAAAGTAATATTTGGTCCGAGAAATTGTTGTAAGTATTTTAAAATGAATAGCATATAAACATTTATTGTCCGTTTGGGCGCAAATGTTGTTTACACTTTTAAAAAGATTTTTCTTCCGAATTTATGTTTGAACTGACAATAGTTGTTATTGGGAATTAAAAATATTATAACTTTTGTTGATATAAATCGAATTTCCTTTATATTTGATGCAAATCAAATCTATCATTAACCTACTTATCCCCCTCGCTTATGAAGAGATTTATTACACTGATTGCCATGGCGTTGGCTGCTATTCCTGTGTTC
>CAJAXK010000090.1 GCA_903946925.1 uncultured Bacteroidales bacterium
AAAAGTTACCGTTTCTACTTTTTTTGTTTGGTAGCACTAAAGTAGGTGATCTTTTTCAACCCTCAAAACATTGTGTATATTATTTATACACAATGTTTTAGGTGGGTTTGTTAATAACTTCCTTGCGGATTTAAGGTTACAGTAAAAATTTAAAGTTCTACTATTATCCCAACAGTTGGCAGTACTGTTCCTGATTCGCTTTTCAAATATTTAAGGTCGTAACGGGCAGGGGTTCCTGGCAATACAATTGGCTGTCCATTGCTATCGCGCACCTGAAGAAGTTCATCTGGCTGTTCGGCTTTAAAATTATACAGGTTTTGAATATCCAGATATACGTTTAACGACCATCTTTTAAAATAATACTCTTTATCAACCCTTAAATCAAGTTGATGGAAAACGCTGAGCCGTTCGGTATTATAAAGATCATAATTGAGGTAACCTTGTCCTTTTGCATCCCAGGCTTCAACAAGCGATGAGCGGTCAAAGTCGTAAGGTGTGTAAGGTGCTCCCCCAACAAACCTCCATTTCATCCCAATTTCCCAATTCCTTTTTAACGATACCAAACCTGTTAGGTTAAGTATGTGCCTATTATCCCAAGCAGAAGGAATATATTCACCTTTCTTATCAATAAAAGAAGAGCGCACCCAAGTGTACGAAAGCGTTGCTTCGATTATTTTGGTGAGTTTTTCGCGAAAATACACTTCAGCTCCCCAAGCCCGTCCTTTAGAGGTTGGTATTACTGCTTCATCTCCAGCTACCCCGAAACTGGCACCTTTGCTGGCCAAAGAAACAGAATCGGTAAGCGAGAAAGGATAATAGTTGTAAAACTTATAAAAACCTTCGATTGTAAATTTAGATTTTTCATTACGCCTGAAATCAATTCCGGCAACAAGGTGATCAGCCTGTATGTACCGCAAACCGTTGCTTTTGTTTATAAGTTCACCGCTCGAAAGGCGATAACCCATTGTGGTATAGGCTGGCAGTTGATAGTACCTGCCAGTGTTAAAATTCAGTGTCAATTTTTGGGTAAGGGAATAGGATGCCGAAACCCGGGGCGAGAGTTGTTTAATGAGGTTCGACATATCGGATGAATAATTGTTGGCATCACTCCGAATCCCGAACGAAAGCATAAGTTTCTCAGCAAACAAGCCTTTACTTACTTGACCAAAGAAGTTCCACTTGATCAAATCTAAATCAGAAGTGTAATCTATTTGTGTTATTGTATCCTCACCAATAGGGATAAAAACCTGTTGCGAAGTTTCATTTTTATATTTAGCGTATTCAGCTCCAGCGCCATACGAAATTTTATACCCTTTGGTGCGCAGAACCTCTTCGTATCGTATTTTATTCTCGATTTCAAAAGAGGAATAATCCACTATCTTGTTTTCGGGTTTGCTTTCATCATTATTCTTGTATTTATAAGCTTCGTTATAAAGCATATTACGACTTACTACCAAAGTACTGTATGAATTGTCGCGGTAATGGCGGTAATTTGCACCAATTGCATAGTTCCATTGGTTGTTAACAGGCAAATAATCTAAAATATATTGTTGTTCTTCGGTTGGGTTTTCGAGACCTGTGTTGAGCACAAATTTGTCTAAAGCACCTATGCTGATAATACTCAGTTCGTTGTGAACATTAAATTTTGTTTTCACCTTTAAAGTATAATCCGTAAAAGTGGGCAGGAAAGGCAAACCAATTGCGCTGAACAAGAATTGAAGGTAGGACCTGCGTACCGAAAAAAGCACATTTGTTTTGTCACTAATAGGCCCATTGAGGCTAAAAGCAGTTTCGCTGGCACCAAGCGAAGCACGGTAAACCATACGGTCGGGATTTCCATCGATCAATTTCATATCAATAACCGAGCTTAAGGTGTTGCCACGGCTTGCAGGAAAAGAGCCTGAATAAAAATCTACATCCCGCAAAAAGTCGGTGTTTATAATCCCTGCAGGGCCACCTGATGCACCTTGCGTAGCGAAATGGTTAAGGTTTGGTATTTCTATGCCATCGAGCAAAAACCTGTTTTCGGAAGGGCCACCACCTCTAACAATTATATCGTTACGAAACGAAACTGATGAAGCCACTCCCGGCAACGATTGAATTACTTTAGAAATATCGCGGTTGGAACCAGGGCTTTTTTCTATTTGGGCTATGCCAAGCGACTTTAACGAAACAGGGCTTTCTTCAACACGTTTGAATACAGAAGCCGTAATTTCGACACCGCTTATTTGGACAGCTATCTCTTTCATTGCAATGTCTATAGAAGCGGTTTTGGCGTTGGTAATTAGGAATTCTTCCGTCATTACACGATCAAAACCCACAGATGAAGCTTCCAGTTTTACATAACCAGGTTTTAAGCCTGTAAAAGTAAATTGGCCATCCAAATCACTAACAGCACCAATGGTTGAGCCGCTTATGATGATATTGGTAAAAGGTAGTGGATCGTTGTTTTTTATGTTAAAAACCCTTCCCTTTATGGATCCTGTTTGAGCCGATAAGCCCAAGGTTAAACAAACGAAAAAAGTTAAAAAGGATACTTTCAAGTTCATGATGTATTGATTATGTTTAATAAAAACCATTAAAGTTTAGACAAATATAAACGCAGTTAAAACAAATATGTTTAAGCCAAAGCAGAAAAAAACGGAAAAAACATGTTTAAGGATTTAACCAGATTGTTGAAATTAACCATTTAGGGCTTGGCCTTACAGTCAGTATCAATGTTAATTTTGTACGCTGTGCAGAATCAAATCTTCAAACCTGATTTATTCACAAACTTTATAGAACACTGATAACGTTGATGTTACAGATTAACACTGATAAAGCCAAAAATCTGTTCAAATCCGTTGGATCTGTGTCATCCGTGTTCAATTACCACCAAGAGATGAAATATTCAGGCTAAATAAAGTCGCAATATGATGTCCATTTTCAATATTCTGATTTGGTGGTACCTCTTTGCCTACAGAATTTTGAATTGATTTATGCTAAAAGAAACAATTTTTTATTTTGCTGGTACAGCCCACATTTGAATATTCAGTTCTTTTGGAACACCTGGCTCAATTGTAAACGATGTAGGATTGGGGTTATAAATAGTTCCGTTGCCATACCAGCCAAAATAATCGCCAACATTAACCGTGTTCCCAAAATCAATATCTTTCCACACATCAAGGTAATAAGTGCCCGAAGGAACATAATTGAACTTAAAACTAACAATAGAGCCAAAACCAGTGGTTTTAACAGTAGCAAAAGGGGTATGGCTTGCCCAGTTTTCTTTTGAAGTATAAATCCTCACTTTTGATTCGGATAGGTCAAAACTGGAAGGTGCTGCAAAAACGGCTTTCCCCGATATTTGTGTTGCGGTATCATTAGCCAAAACCACCAAATTTACACTATCAACTGCCTGATTTCCATCTTTATCAGTAACCAATATGTTGGTAGTATAAAAACCAGTTGTGTTTGGTGCAAGCCAGGTAACAGTGTCGCCAACACCAGAAATGGTACCACCGTTGGTAGTGTAATAAATCACTAAATTTTCATCATCGGTATCGCTAATGTCCATTTGTATTGTGGCCGAGCCACCAACCACCACAGTATCGGGCAATATCACTACAGAATCAATTACCGGAACGTAAGTAATTTTATCGTTACAGCCTGAAAGCAACGAAAGTATAACGGCTAAAACACTCGAAATTAAAATGGGTTTGTAAAGAAACGACTTCATGATACTATGTTTTGACAGAAATCAATTGAAAAAATAAATTTCCGCTAAATTAACGCAAAAAGAAAGATGCCCGAACTTTTTGATGAAAAATGGTGATTGCGAAACTGTTTTGTACAAAATATTTGATTTTGGCAGATGTTGAGGGAGTTAATGAATGTAATTGGGGTTTGGAAAAGCAGTAACAAAATTGGAATAAACACAGTAGCAAATCCGGGTTTGGGGTTATTCAAATCATTTTTCAGGTTCGGTTTCTTCAGTTACTTATTTACGAATTGGAATCCAGAAACAATTCACCTGAACTTCAGGAATTGAATTATTGCCCAGCCCGACTTTCATGTTCAATTTGCTGCAATGCCTTTTGCAAATTGGTTTCCAGGCCATCTTCCCCTTCGAGCCAATTGATCATTATTCCGTTTTTTTCCATCCGCCTGAACCAGGTCATTTGCCTTTTTGCAAACTGATGGATGGCAGTGTTCAACAAATCAAACATTTCGCCCTTGTTTAATTCGCCCAAAATCAGCATGGCAACATACTTATATTCAAGTCCGTACCATTTTATTTTTTCAGCACTGATTCCGCTATCCAACAGATATTGAACCTCCTCAATCATCCCTTCGTCCAAACGTTGAACTAACCTTTCGGTAATTCGGCTGCGCACTGTTTTGCGATCGAAACGGATACCAAAAACAGGCGATTTTTGAACATCAATACCTATTTTTTTTCTATCATTTTCTTTTTTGTAAAGCTCAATTTCTATTGCCCTGATCAGGCGTTCCCGATCCAATGTATCGGTTGAATTATGTAGCTGCCGATGGGATGAAAGTTTCACAATTAGCTCATCATTTGATAATTGGGAAAGATCCTTTCGCAGCGAATCATTATTTGGAACTTCCACCATCTGATAACCAGATAATACTGATTCGAGATACAATCCGGTGCCTCCGCACAATATGGGTATTTTACCTTTATTAGTTATGGCCGAATAGGCACGGCAAAAATCAGTTTGGAACTGAAAAACACTATATTCAGTTCCAGGTTGAGCGATATCAATCAAATGCGTTGGTATTTGCTTACCATTTACCCAATATTCCTTCAGATCCTTTCCTGTTCCTATGTCCATACCCTTAAATACTTGACGGGAATCGGCACTTATAATTTCTGCATCCAAAATTGAAGCAAGACGGGCTGAAAAAGTTGTTTTACCCACAGCAGTGGTGCCAAGCACTGTAATTAAAGGAATAGATAAATCCATTTTCAGGAGATTGATTGTATTGGTTTGTATGCAAAGGTGCGAATATTTGGGAAACTTTTCTTTGTTGATTGCGGGTTGGGGATTGCGGATTGCGGATTGCGGATTTCAGATTTCAGATTGCGGACAATAACCATTAACTCAATAACTAATAACCATTTGCGGGTTGTGGATTTTTCTTAACCACCAAAACCTACCCAAAAGAAATCAGGTATTTTTTAAAGGCGGTTCTATTTTTCCAGTTGTGGTTTCCCTGCATATTCTAAAAAGACATCGATCAAATTTTGCCCGAATCCTTTTTATTAACAAAACTATCCGGTTTAACCGAATTGTTATACTTTTGATTTTGGCTGATTTACCCTTAAAAAACAAGTTCCTTGCAAATCCAAAAAAAATTATAAAAAACTAACATACTGACAATTATGGATAATTTTATTGTTTCGGCACGTAAATATCGTCCTGTAACTTTCGATACGGTTGTTGGGCAGATTTCGATAACCGGCACCTTAAAGAATGCAATCCGCAACAACCAACTGGCTCAGGCATTCCTATTCTGTGGGCCTCGTGGCGTTGGCAAAACAACTTGCGCGCGTATTTTGGCCAAAACCATAAACTGCCTGAACCCAACGCCTGAAACTGAACCTTGCAACGAATGTTCGTCGTGCAAAGCCTTTACCGATTCGGCTTCTTTTAACATCCATGAGCTAGATGCCGCTTCAAACAACAGTGTGGACGACATACGTAGCCTTGTGGAACAGGTTAGGATTCCGCCTCAAATGGGAAAGTATAAAGTGTATATAATTGATGAGGTTCACATGCTGTCGTCGCAGGCTTTTAATGCTTTTCTCAAGACCTTAGAGGAGCCGCCAGCCTACGCCAAGTTTATACTTGCCACAACCGAAAAACACAAAATAATCCCAACCATACTTTCGCGTTGCCAAATTTTTGATTTTAAGCGGATTACGGTTGATGATATTGCCCGACACCTTTCTTTTGTTGCCACAAGTGAAGGCGTAACGGCCGATTCGGATGCTTTGCACATTATTGCCCATAAGGCTGATGGCGCTTTGCGCGATGCCCTTTCGGTTTTCGATCAAATGGTGAACCTTGGCGACAGAAAAATCAGTCGGGAATTGGTGCTCGAAAACTTAAACGTTTTAGATTATGAGTATTATTTCCGGATAATGGATCACATTAAAGATGGAAATTACCGGGAAACGCTTCTAATTGTTAACGAAATTATCGAAAAAGGCTTTGACGGACAGCATTTTATAACAGGAATGGGTGAACATTTGCGTAACCTTTTGATGAGTTTTGATGCGTCAACTGTAAAATTGATTGAAACAAGTGATGTTGTGCGTGCCAAATATGCCAATCAAGCCCGCACTGTTTCGTTGCAACTAATGATTGATGCACTCGATATTATAAATAAATGCGACGTTACGTACCGAACATCGAATAACAAAAGACTCGCGCTTGAAGTTCCTTTAATTCAAATTTGCAGGTATAGCGGGCAAATGAATATGCCCACAGTAACCCAACCACCTGTTATTCAAACCACTGTTGCCGTTGAACCAAAACCAGTTCCTCCGCAACAAGTAGCAATTTCTACTCATGTTATAGCTGTTTCACAAAATACTTTGGCTGCACCACCTCCCGAAGTACCAAGCGTAGTAGCCGAAAATGCACCGGCACAAATTGCTGCGCCCCAATCGCCGCCAATAAAAGTTGCCGAAGCCGAACCTAAGCCCGAACATGAAGCACCAGTTCAATCGCATCATACTTCCAGCATATCTATTAAATCGATAACCCGGGCTGACCAATTGGCAAACTCGGTGAAAGCTGATGTGGTAAAAGATCGTAATAATAGTTTTTCGTTTGAGCAGATTGAAGCCTCGCTACTACGATTTGCCGAATTACGAAAAGCAGATTCTGCTTTGTTTTATTCAGCCCTTACCTCGTACAAAGCTGTTTTACAGCCCAATAACGTATTACAGCTTACAGTAGGAAATACTGTTTTGGAAAAGGAATTGCACGATAGGCGGAATATGCTGCTCGAATTCGTGCGGGAGGAAATGAAAAACGATTTCATAACCTTGCAAATACTTGTTTCAGATCAACCTTTGGAAACAAAAAAATACTTGAACGACCGCGATAAATTGGAAATAATGATAACCCAGAACCCAAATGTTGGCAAATTAAAAGATCAACTTAACCTGGAATTGGATTTGCAATAGGTGGGGTGGTTGATTGTTAATGGTTAATGGAAAATGGTTAATAGTTGATGGTAAATGGAAAATGGTTGATAGAAAATGGCTCATAGGGGGGGAATAGTTGTTGGAAGATGGTTGTCGGCCTATTAATACTGGGAAATGGTAGTTGGGAAATTGGGTAAAACAAATTTGTATCAATAGAGAAATGACGATCAAACATACAAAAAAAAGAAAAGTGTATGCAATAGGTGAAACAGTGCTTGATTTGGTTTCGCCTGATGGGGTTATGTTTCGAGCAGTTCCCGGTGGTTCAATGTTGAATGCCTCGGTTTCACTTGGCAGGATGGGGATTGATATTGAGTTTATCAGCGAATTTGGTGCTGATAAGGTTGGCGAGCAGGTTAGGGATTTCCTTTTAAAAAATTCAGTAAAAACCACTTACAGTGCCATACATTTAGCCCATAAAACATCCCTGGCATTAGCTTTTTTAGACAAGGATAAAAATGCATCCTACTCTTTTTATCTCGATGTACCGGAAGAAATGAAAACTACTGAAATTCCTGAATTTCAGAACGATGACATATTTTTGTTTGGTTCATTTTATGCGGTAAAGCCAAATAGAAGGGAATATTTGCTTAAAATCCTCAAAAAAGCCGTCGAAGCAAAATCAACAATTTATTACGACCTGAACATCCGAAAGGCACACTCCAACGAAATGGATATTTTGATGCCTTCATTTTTAAACAATGTTGCGGTTTCCTCCATTGTTAAAGGTTCAGATGAGGATTTTTCTCATTTGTTTGGACTTAGCGACCCAAAAGAAATTTATGAAAAAGTAAGCCCTTATTGCAAAACAATGATCATCACCTGTGGGGCTAAACCCATGCATATTTTTACACCTGATTTTTGTAAATCATATAATATCAAAACGATAGAACCAATATCCACAATTGGCGCTGGCGATAATTTTAATGCCGGTTTTATTTATGGTTTGGCAACCATGGCTTCCACCACAAAAAACAACATTGATTTTTCAGCAGTTGAACTCGATAGGATTGTGGGTTGCGCACTGGCATTTGCAAGCGAAACCTGCCTATCGCCAGAGAACTACATAACAGGGGATTTTGAAACCGATTTTTGGAAGAAGTTTATTTAACCTTTCTTTGTAACCTTAATGACTCAAATCAATATACAATGAAAAGAAATTTAGCTCAGTTTATACTGAAGTTTTTTGGTTGGAAAGTAATAATAAATATGCCCCCTGGTACCAAAAAATGTGTGGTTATGATGGCCCCACACACCAGCAACTGGGATTTTATAATTGGCTGGTTTGGATATATGTCATTGGGCATAGACTCGAAGTATTTGGTAAAAAAAGAAGCATTTGTTTTTCCCTTTGCCGGATTTTTAAAGGCAGTTGGAGCTATACCGGTTGACCGTAAAGCAAGTACTAATATTGTGCTTCAAGTAGGCGAAATGTTTAACAACAGCGAAACGCTCTTTATTACAATAACCCCCGAAGGAACACGAAGCCTAAGCCAAAACTGGAAACGTGGTTTTTATTATATTGCCGAAAATGCAAAAGTCCCCATCGCTTTCGGGTTCCTCGATTATAAATTGAAAATAGGTGGTATCGGGGATACCCTCATGCCAACCGGTAATTATGATGAGGATTTAAAAAAGATTGAAGCCTTCTATTCGGACAAAACAGCGAAGTATCCTGAGAAATTTAACCTAAGCAGGGGGAAGGGTTGATGGTTATTTGTTATTGGTTATTGGTTGATGGAAAACAGAAAATGGTTAATGGGAAATCCGTTCCCTTTGACAAGCTCAGGGTAAAAATGGAAAATAGTTATTGAAAATAGTTGGTGGAAAATGGTTAATGAGTTACTGGATAATTAGAAGCAGAAAATGTTCAGATTGTAAACAGAATAGAATATAGTAAACTGAACTACAGCGCATTTTAAGTCAAAGATTGAACAAAACACAAAATAAATTGGAATTGGATTTCAGATTTCGCGAATAATTTAAACTCCAAAAAAAACAAAATCAACAATATCAATACCGCTTACAACATGCAATTGCTTACGCCAACCCATTTTGCTGATTACGAACTTATTGATTCGGGCAGTTTCCAGAAGCTTGAACGCTTTGGTAAATATGTGCTTATCCGTCCTGAGCCGCAAGCAATTTGGAACCCTTCTTTGGGTGAAAACGAGTGGGATAAAATGGCATCGGCAACTTTCAAATTAGAGAAAAACGATACCGAAAAAGGGCGCTGGATACTAAAAAAAGGCATGCCCGAACAGTGGCGCATCAACTATTCGCACAAACAAATGAATTTTAACGTGCGGCTTGGTTTAACCTCTTTCAGGCATATAGGCGTTTTCCCGGAACAAGCACCAAACTGGGATTTTATTTTCGACACCATAACAAGCTCAAAAACATCTTCTTCCAAAATCCTTAACCTTTTCGCATATACTGGGGCTGCTTCCCTTGCTGCTCGTGCTGCGGGTGCAGAAGTTGTTCACGTTGATTCTGTTAAACCAGTAATTAGTTGGGCGAGGGAAAACATGGAAAGCAGCCAACTCACCGATATACGTTGGGTAGTGGAAGATGCCTTGAAATTTGTGCAACGCGAAGTCCGGCGCGGGAACACTTATTCCGGAATTATCCTCGATCCCCCTGCTTATGGGAGAGGCGCCGATGGCGAAAAATGGATATTAGACGATAACCTGAACGAAATGATTATGCTGTGCAGCAAGTTGCTGTTACCAAAAGATAGCTTCCTGATATTAAATATGTATTCAATAGGATTCTCGGCCATGGTAGCCAACAACCTGATAAACAGTTATTTCAAGAGAGGTGATAAAAACGATTTTGGCGAGCTTTACCTTGCCGACAAATTTGGTAAAAATCTTCCACTTGGAACCTATCTGCGTTTCAGCCGTTGAGAGGAAGTGTTTGGGTGCCGGATGCCGGGTGCCAAGTGCCCTCATTACCACATTATCACATCCCCAAATTTTGAGTCCACTCCGAAAACTCTAAAAAAAGAAAACCACGGAGACACGGAGGGCACAGAGGCACACAGAGTGTTGTTAATCAGAACTATAAACTTTGTGAACTTAGCGAAGCGATATCACGAATTCCTTTAAAATAAGCAATTATGAGTAAACTTAGAGATTTAGTGCCTTAGTGGCAAAAAAAGGCCTTTCGGAGTGGACTCAATTTTCAACTTTTCAAATTAACACATTTTCAAATTATCGCATTAACACATTAGCACATTAACACATTAACACATTATCTCATTCCCACATTTTCAAATTTTCAAATTATCAAATTAACACATTATCGCATTAACACATAAACACATTAGCACATTAGCACATTAATTCTCAAAATTTCCTGTCGCTATCAGTTCGTCGTACATTTCGCCCCTTGAGCGGTGATAAACCAAAATGGTATAGCTATTCCGGGTTTGCGAATGGTTACCTTCAACCCAAGTTGCATCACCTGTTTTGGAGTTATTTGGAAGCATCACATACAAATAATTGTAATAACCTTGCTTGAAAAGGATACTTGCTTCATATCCTTTTCGGGGATAATTGTATTGCATTTTATTTTCGGGAGTATATTGCCAGCAATTGAAACCACCAGCCACATAGAGGTTTCCTTCAACGATCGGTGCATCGTAGGCAAGAAAAAACTTCACCATGGCATATTCGCCATAGTTCGAAACGGTAGGCTCATCATCGGTTTTGAGCAGGAATTTCCCGTTAATGTCGCCTTCAAAGGAATATTCCTTATAAGTACGCTTTTCTGTTTCCCAAAGCTTTACATAAAACATGGTGTCATCGAAAGTGATTTCGCGCACTTTTTCCGAAATAAATTTTAGGCTTTTGATATCAAACCGCCTGAATTCGTTTACCCCATCAAACTGGTTTGTTCCATTGTCGAACGAATAATCGAATACCCCATTATGGACCATATAAGGTTTAAGGTTAGTAAGAGCATTATCGGTACGCCAGTTTTGCATTATTACCACTTTTATGTCCTGATAAGGCGAGTCGATTCGGTAACCCGTGGTATTGATGGTAAAATCAACCTCCTGACGGGTTTCATAATCTTCAGAAGTCCCAGCCCTGGCAACACTCGCGATTACCGAAACTTTTGGGTCAACAACATAAAATCGGCGGGTAAACGCATTGATTTCATCGCCTTTTGCATTTATGCTATAAACCCTAACAACATAATTGCCTGATTTTTTAATAGTAAAAAACCTATTTGGAAACTGAAATGAGTAATGTGTGTAGGGCGTTCGTGTATTAAACGAAGATTCAAATGTTTCGACCTGTCCAACTTCCTGTCCATCAATATATTCATTGGCCCAAATATCGGATTTACCCCAATTTGCAGTGCAATGCTGTATTTGATAATAGTATTGGACAAAGCTTCCGCGAAGGTCGTCGAAAGCAGCATAAAAAAGTTCGTCAGAATTTAAAGTTATGATTGGGTCGGCCAATTCGAAACCCACCCTCGAAAGCTCAACCGACTGGATATAATGCTGATAAACATGGTTATCATTGCGTAGATAGTTGTTAGAATAGAAATCGGAGGAGTCGGGATTGCTGCTAAATGAAATTCCGTAAGAAAATTTAATAAAAGCAAGAAGCAGCAGGATCATTAATCCTGTCGTATTGATTTTAAGTCTCATCTTGTATCAGGCTATAGGATTTTATTTCTGCAAATATAGATTATCCTACTGGCACTTTATTTATTTTGGCACATTACGTTCAATAAATGGTGGCTCTTCGGCATACCTTTCTTAATTCCAACAAATTCATTTCCGAAAGCCTGAATTCTTTTATCCCCCTTCTTTCATCAAAACACACCGCCTATTTGCACCCGATACTTTGGTTAGGTAGTGCGGGTTGATAATAATACAACGGCTCATTCGCACAAATTTCTCTATAAAAATGACTTAAAACTATTAAAACTCTTTCAACAGGAAATCCCTTATATTCAAATGCATGATCCCTTGATGGTTGCCGGCGGCATACTCATCGAGTGAAACAACATATTTCGGGTGGTTGTCCTCAATCATCAATAAATTGCCAAACTCTCGTTCGAATGTTTTAGGTTCCGAAACCGTAAGCGCAACCTGAACATAAATTACCTCAGCACCCTTTGTACCGATAAAATCTATTTCCCGATCCCCGATTTTACCCACATAAACAACGAAACCATTGATCGAAAGGTGTTTATAGACCAGGTTTTCTATATATTTGTTCACTTCTGCCGGGTCGTAGGGTTTAAGGGTATGCCGCAATCCAAGGTCTTCAAAATAAAATTTGTCGTTTATCTCGAATATCCTGCGCCCAACAATATCGTACCTTTTTACCCTGTGTACAAGGAACGAGGATTCCAGAAAATAAAGGTAATCGAGGATAGTAGCTGTTGAAACCGTAAGTTGTTGCGATTTAAGGTATTCGCTTATTCGGTTAGCCGACACGAGGCTTCCCATATTATCGGCTAAAAACACCATAAGGTTTTGCAAAAAGCTATAGTTGCGCACATTAAACCTCTGTACAATATCCTTGTAAAGAATTGTATTTAAAACATTTCGCAAATACTCCTGACGGACAGCATCGCTGTCGTCGAGGTGAATCATAAATGGCATTCCTCCTTGCATCATGTACCGCGTAAACGATACTGAAGTGTTTTCGAGCTTATAAAAGTTCATAAACTCGGTATAGGATAATGTATGTACTTTAATTTCAACATATCTGCCTGCAAGCAAGGTGGCAAGCTCGCCGGATAAAAGTTGCGCGTTGCTGCCTGTGCAATAAATATCGTATTCCCCGTCTGCAAGCATTCCCCTCAACGCTTTTTCGAAACCTGTAATTTCCTGTATCTCATCAATAAAAATATATGATTTTACACCTTCCTTCTTCTTAGACTTTGCATATTCCCAAAGGTCGGTGTGTGTTTTAATCGCATCGTAATCAGGAAGTTCCTTGTTTACGAAAATTATATTGCCATTTGGGAAATTTTGAATTACATAATCCTGGGTTTGGAGAAGCATATAGCTTTTACCCGAGCGACGTTGCCCTGTGAATACTTTAATCAAAGGTTTATCCACAAAAGGTATTACTTTATCAAGGTAAGAAGGTCTTGGAATGTGTCCGGAGGATTTCATATTTTTGTCGTGTTAAACAGTAATGCAAAAATAAGTATATTTATTCATCATACTGGTAATAAAACATCAGAATAACATTTATTTTCATCATAATGAAAATAGTAAATTTCCAAATCGAATTTCAGTGTATAAATACCATAATCAGTTATTGAGCTATTGCCCTTTCAGAAAAAAGAAATCGGATTTACCACACTATAATCCCTGAACCCCTATCTCGGTTGCAGTTTTTTACTATTTTCGCTTTCCCAAACCCGAAATCCATTTCATTTGCTTTACAATGCTTCCTTCCAAACATAATATTTTTTCTTCCCTGCTAATTTGTTTTATAATTGCGGCATCGTGCAAACCGCAAAAAGAGCCTTTGCTTATAAAAATCGGTGGTGAAACACAAGGCACTTATTATGCCATAACATATTATAGCCTTGATAGTTCCAACATTCAACCTGCCATTGATTCTTTGTTGAAAAGGTTCGATTCCACGGCTTCGACCTACAAACCCAATTCGATTATTACACGCTTAAATGCCAATGATTCAATGGTAAGGGCCGATGCTATGTTCGAAACCATTTTCAATAAAGCGATGGATGTTTCAGAAAAAACCAATGGTGCTTTTGATGTAACGGTTGGCCCGCTTGTGTATGCATGGGGCTTCGGTCTCACAAACCGGTTAAAAATGAACCAGCATATTGTTGACAGCCTTTTACCTTTAGTTGGGTATAAGAAAGTTAAACTTGAAAACCGGAAATTGCGAAAAACCGATCCACGTATCCGCATTGATTTTAACGCTATTGCACAAGGATATGCTGTTGATGTGGTTGGCGAATATTTGGAATCTAAAGGAATCAAATCTTACATAATCGATATTGGTGGCGAAGTGTTGGCCAGAGGCGCAAAACCTAATCACGAAAATTGGAGTGTGGCCATAGAAAAACCTACCCAAAATGCTGATGATGAACGCACTATTCAAGCTGTGGTTATGCTGGAGGAAATGGCAATTTCCACTTCTGGAAGTTATCGGAAATTTTATGAAGAAAACGGCATCCGGTATTCCCACACCATCGATCCTGCAAATGGTTATCCTGTAAAACACACATTGTTAAGCGTTTCGGTGCTTGCCAAGGATTGCATGACTGCCGATGCATATGCAACCGCATTTATGGTGATGGGAGTAGAAAAAGGCAAAGAGTTTCTGGAAAACCATTCAGATTTGGAAGCATATTTCATCTACACTTCGCCTAGCGATTCCCTGAAAACTTTTTACACCAAAGGCTTTGAGAAATTGTTGAAGAAGAAATAGCTGATATTGAGTCCGCTCTGATAACCCTAAAAAAGAAAAAGCCACGGAGGCATGGAGGACACAGAGGTACACAGAGTATTGTTAATCAGCACTATAAACTTTGTGAAACTTAGAGATTTAGTGCCTTTGTGGCGAAAAAAAACTTGTCGGAGTGGACTCAATATTAGGGATTATGTATTAATGCGTCTTATGTGAATAAAGTTAGAATTACCTTTACAAACGGCAGCATTACAATAATAAAAACCGAACCATTCAAAACAACAAAATAATTCATGCCAAATCAATAAAATAACGATGAAAAAACTACTCCTCCCCTTCTTCATTTTACTGTCAATTGGCTTAAGCCATGCACAGAACACAACCTTAAACCTAATCCCTCAACCTGTTGAAATCCAGCAAACGAGTGGGGTTTTTACCTTAAACAAATCAGCAACAGTTAGTTTCAACAAACCCGAAAGCCGCGAAACAGCAGAATTGCTGGTTCAAAAACTAAATATAGCTACAGGTTTTGGGACTAAAGCCATCCAAGGAAACAAAGGTTCAATACAATTAAACCTTAACCAAAACGCTGATCCAAAATTGGGGAATGAAGGTTACACATTGGTTTCAACTTCAAAAGCCGTTGTAATAAGCGCAAACCATCCTGCCGGGCTTTTTTACGGCATGCAAACCTTGCTTCAACTTTTTCCGAAAGAAATTGAAAGCAAAGTGGTTGTAAAAACAAAATGGACTGTCCCTGTGATGAAAATCACTGATTATCCGCGTTTTGCATGGCGTGGGCTGATGCTCGATGTTAGCCGGCATTTTTTCACCAAGCAAGATGTTATGAAATACATTGACGAAATGGCAAGGCTGAAATTCAATACTTTTCACTGGCATTTAACCGATGACGAAGGTTGGCGCATACAAATCAAATCGTTGCCAAAATTAACCGATGTTGGTGCATGGCGTGTGCAACGCTTTGGCCATTTTGGCGACCGCGATTTTCCTAAACCCGGTGAGCCAGCAACCGTTGGAGGCTTTTATACACAAGACGATATTAAGGAAGTGGTTCGCTATGCCAATGAACGCAATATTACCATAGTGCCCGAAATTGATGTGCCCGGCCATAGCATGGCAGCCATTGCTGCTTATCCCGAATTGAGTTGCAAAAAAGATACTAACACACGTGTAAGCCCTGGAATGAATTTTATTGATTGGTATGGCAATAACACTTTTAGAGCCAATATCGAAAATGCGTTAAATCCCTCGGATGAAAATGTGTATGTGTTTCTGGATAAGGTTTTTACCGAAGTGGCAGCACTATTTCCCGGTCAATATATTCATGTAGGTGGCGATGAGTGCTACAAAGGTTATTGGGCCGAAGATGAAGGATGCAAAGCCTTGATGAAAAAATTAGGCATCAGGCATGTTGAAGATTTGCAAGGCTATTTTATGAACCGTGTTGAAGGCATACTGAAAAAAAACGGCAAAAAACTTATTGGCTGGGACGAAATTTTGGATGGCGGTATTTCACCTGAAGCAACGGTAATGAGCTGGCGCGGGATTAAAGGCGGGATTGAAGCTGCAAAAATGGGCCATGATGTTGTTATGTCGCCAACAACCTTTGCATACCTTGATTATGTGCAAGGCGAGCGCACCGTAGATCCACCTATATATGCAAGTTTGAGGTTGAAAAAATGTTATAGTTTTGAACCAGTCCCTGATGGCGTTGAGGCAAAATACATACTTGGCGGACAAGGCAACCTCTGGACCGAGCAAGTCCCTACATTGCGCCATGCCCAATACATGGTTTTTCCACGTGCATGGGCTTTGACCGAAGTATATTGGTCGCCAAAAGAAAATAAAAACTGGGACAATTTCATTTTGCGGGTCGAAAGGCAATTTGAACGATCGGATATTGCTGAAATCAATTATTCAAAAGCCATTTATGATCCTATAATCAAAACAAAGCGTGTTAACGGGAAACTTGAGTTGAGCATGGAAACAGAAGCATCAAACCTGGAAATTTTCTACACCATTGACGATGCCATGCCTGATAATCTTACGTCAAAATATTCAATGCCAATAGTGTTACCTGATGGACCAATAACCTTGCGCACAATTACTTATCGTGATGGAAAACCTATTGGGCACCTAATTACCCTGAAAAGGGAAGAACTTGAGAAACGTGCCGGAAACTAAAACCATTTCTATTTTTCGGATCGTCAAAACAAATCAAACCCTCGAAAATGATTATCTTAGACAAACCATACATTTCTGATTTCCTGCTTCGCACGCTCGAAAAAAACAAAACACAGGTAATATTAAACAGGGATGTTGCCGAACTGACCAAAGGCTGGGATTTGAACGTTATTTCCAAGGATGCTGCCATTCAACAATTTACGGGTATGAGCACTCCCCTACTCTACACCAATTCCGAAAATTCGATAAGCTGGATCGAGAATAACCTGCAACAAACGGACTTACCGGTTAAATTAAAACTTTTCAAAAATAAAGTCTTGTTCCGCGATTTATTGAAGGATCTCTATCCGGGATACTTTTATAAAGGTGTATCGCTCGATAGTCTTGAAAATATAGATATTACAAGTTTTCCTTTACCATTTATCATTAAACCGGCGGTTGGCTTTTTCAGCTTGGGTGTTTTTAAAGTGGAAACTTTTAGCGAGTGGGAAGAAACCGTGGATGCCATAAAAAAGGAAATCGGACTGATAAAAAACCTGTATCCACCCGAAGTGCTTCATACCGGGGAATTTATAATTGAGGAATGTATAATTGGAGAAGAATTCGCCATTGATTGTTACTTCAATGCTGCTGGAAAACCAGTAGTTTTGAATATCATGAAACATATTTTTTCGTCGGGAAAGGATGTAAACGATAGGGTTTACATCACTTCGAAGGAGATTATCGAAAACCATATTTCCCCGATTACCACATTCCTTTCAGAAATAGGAAAACGGGCAGAACTGAAAAACTTTCCGGCCCATGTCGAAGTCCGAATTGATGAAAAAGGAACGGTTGCCCCAATCGAAGTTAACCCATTACGTTTTGGAGGCTGGTGTTCCACTCCAGATTTGGCTTTCCATGCATTCGGGATTAACCTGTACGAATATCTTTTTGGACAAAAAACACCCGATTGGGCAAGCATTTTGCAGGGCAAAGAAGAACTAATATACAGCAACATAGTTTTAAACAACAGCACTGGCACCGAAGGCAAACATATTGTTTCCTTTGATTACGAAAAACTTTTGGCTGGCTTTGAAAATCCACTCGAACTCAGGAAAACCGACTTTAGGAAATTCCCGCTCTTTGGTTTTCTGTTTTGTGAAACCAGAAAACAAAACATGAAAGAATTGGATCACATACTAATTTCGGACTTAACTGATTACATATCTGTAGGTTAAATTCAGAACAACAACTTCAACAACAAAAACTATAGAAGTCAATTTTGATTTTGAGCTTGCTTTCAAAAAAAAATCGAAATTGCACAAAAATCACAATGGGCTTAATATCTGAGTATGAATAAAACTTTAAACAACAAATTTGATAGTTTTTACAACTCTTTGATAAATCTCTTCAAGATTTATCTTGTTGGGGTACTCATGTTTATGGCATTTAGGGTAATATTGGTTATCTCGTTTGGCGATTTTGCCGAATTGGCCAGCATAAAAGTGGATAGGCTAAAGGCAGTATGGTTTGGGTTTAGGTTCGATACGATGATACTCTGTTATGCCATGATGCCGGCTGTTTTTATAATGTTGGCCGGTTTTTTAATCCCAACAAAGTTCAGTTATTCGCGCTTTTCGGGCAATTTCTTTAAATGGTATTTTACAGTCGCTTACTTCGTCCTATTCATCCTGCAAGTTATTGACTATTTCTTCTTCAAATTTTTTCAATCACATTTTAACTTATTGGTTTTCGGCATTATAGACGACGATACCAAAGCTGTGATGGAATCGGTTTGGACTGATTATCCAATTATTTGGATCAGCCTAATGCTCATTGCTTTTCTATTTTTGCTTTATTGGACACTTAAAAGGATTACGAAAAAGGAACATTCTTTTTCTCCTGGTCACTTTTGGGCTAAAGCGCTGGGGTTGATTTTATTCCTGGGTATTTATTTTCTTGGCGCTCGCAGTTCGCTCGGCACCTTTCCACTCGAAAAAGATGATGCCACCATTACGTCTAATAATTTCATCAACAGTATTGTTATGAACGGGGTTTTTGCCCTTACCGATGCAATTTCGGAACATAACCGTTTTGCAATTGACACCAATATGGGGAGGACACGCGACACATATAATTTTCCATCAAATGCCTCAGCAATTGAATCCTATCTTGGACGAAAATTGGGTGCAACAACCAACCCAATTGACAGCCTTTTTGCAAGTACACCCAAGGATAATTTCTTAAAGGAAAACCCTCCCAATGTTATTTTTATATTGATGGAGAGCATGAGCAATTATTATCTTGATTTTCATTCCGAAAGTTTCAACCTATTGGGTAATCTGGAAAAATCGCTGGCACATTGCCTGCTTTACCGGAATTTCCTTTCGGGTCACAACGGCACAATCCATACACTCGAATGCATTTTGATAAACACTCCACTTACCCCAATGTCTCAATCACAATATTTTAACGAATCCTTTTCCACTTCCTGTGCATTGCCCTTTTATGAGCAAGGATACCATACAGCTTTTATAACCGGAGCAAAATTAGGTTGGCGGAACCTTGGTTTATTTGTGGGTAATCAATATTTTAAACAAGTGGAGGGAAATTCGGTTATCCTCAACAAAGTAAAAGGTGCCATTGAATGTGAATGGGGCGTGTATGACGAATTTATGTTCGATAGGATGTATGATTGCTTAGCAGAATCGGCAAACAAGGATAAGCCAGTCTTTATTTTTGGCATGTCAACCACCAACCATACGCCTTTCGAACATCCGGATACATATAAACCACATAGCTTGGTCATTCCTAAAAATGTAATTGGAATGTTGCGGACCAATAAGGATATTGCTGCCAAAAATTTCACTAACTATCAATATGCCAACGATTGCCTTGGTAATTTTATCGAAAAAATAAGAAATTCGCCTTTAGGCGAAAATACCATTATTGCTGCTTCCGGCGACCATAACACGCTTCAACTTTTTGATTACGCTGATGGACAACTTCTGCAAAAGCGAAGCGTACCATTGGTATTATATGTACCTGAAAAATACCTGAAAAACAAAAAGCCAGATATTAAAGTGTTTGCATCGCAAAAGGATATATTCCCAACAATTTTTAACCTCGCGCTATCGGATGCTAAATATCCAAACTTAGGATACAATTTGTTTGATGAAAATATAAGCAGGGAAGATTTTTTTGCTGTAAATGCTTACAATACAGCTATGAATGATTACGGGGCAGTACTCTTGGGCGATACTCCTTTATTTTACAAATGGACTACCTCCGATAAAAAAACATTGGTTGCAACTACACTTGCCGAAACACCACAACTTAGGAATCTACTTGAAAAAACAAAAGCCTATTCAGCTTCGGCTACATTATTGATTCAAAAGGATATTGAGAAACAGCAGAAAAGTGACAAAAAATAAGAGGATGCATTATCTATAACCTACAGTAATCCATATTATTAAGCCCGTTTACAATAAATAAAAGCCCATTCCAAAAAACAGTTTGGCCATACTGTAAGAATTAAACCTCGCTAACCACCATCTTTGTCGTGAGCATGGCCGAAAACGAAACCGATGGTTAAAAACGTTGCATAAACTCAACCCTGAAGGTATAGAATACTTAGTAGGTTGAAATTCAACCCTTTCAGGGCTGATCTTTCTCATTTCATTTTACCGTTCACCCACGGTTATTGAAATAGAGCCCTTTCAGGGCTTTTTTTAATAAAAAAGTCTATTGGAGCGGATTCAAATAACTTGAATCAATATTTATAAAATCAACACCTCAGAACCCACCCCAAGAATAAACTGGATCAGTTCGTATTTTTGGACAAGAAATTATGCTATTTTATTGGCAGTATTCCAGGATTGCTTCATACGCTATGGCCAAACCTAATTCACCGGCTTTGCTGAAATCCATGCATCCGCTATCAATTTGCTTGATTTTCATTTTTGCTAAACCGCTATTGTAATACGCATCAGCGTGTTTTGGGGCATTTTCGATAGTTTTGGCAAAATCAGAAATGGCGCCAGCATAATCTTGAAGATTATTCTTGGCTTTTCCCCTGTTGAAATAGGCTTCTACATATTTTGCATCTATTTCTGTTGCTTTAGTAAAATCATTAATAGCACCCATGTAATCCTGCAGGTTGTACTTCGCAATGCCACGATTGTAAAATGCTTGGGCATAACCTGAATTGTTATCAATAGCTTTGGTAAAATCAGCGATAGCTCCTTTGTAATCCTTCAGGAAAAAATAGGCCATTCCCCTGTTGTAATAGGCTTCCGAAAAGGCCGCATTATTCTCGATAGCTTTTGTGTAATCTGTAATTGCGGCATTGTAATCCTGTAGGTTAAAATTCGCTTTCCCCCGGTTGTTGTAAATACTAACATCGCCAGGGGTTATTTCAAGGGCTTTTGTATAATCTGCAATTTCGCCCTTAAAATCTTGAATATTGCCCTTTGCTTGTCCGCGTTTGAAATAAGCATTGGCATAAACCGGGTTATTTTCAATGGCTTTGGTAAAATCGGTTATGGCACTTTTGTATTCCTGCAAATCGCATTTGGTGTTCCCCCTGCTAAAATAAGCTTCCGCGTATTCAGGGTTGTTTTCAATTGCTTTTGTAAAATCTTCGTTTGCGCCAACATAATCGAGCAGATTATTTTTTGCGGTGCCACGGTTAAAATAAGCCTCAGCATGATTTGGGCTTAAATCAATTGCCTTTGTGTAATCGGCAATGGCTCCCATATAATCCTGAAGCGAATTTTTTGCTGTTGCCCTATTATAATATGCTTCGGTATATTCTGGGTTATTTGTAATTGCTTGAGTAAAATCGGCAATTGCTGTTTTATAATCCTGCAGACCCAAATTAGCTTTTCCCCTATTATAGTAGGCTTCGGCAAATTTGGGATCAAGTTCTATTGCTTTTGAATAGTCGGCAATTTCACCCTTTATATCCATAATACTTCCTTTTGCAATACCCCTATTGTTGTATGCAATTGCAAATGATTGATTATTTTCTATTGCCTTTGTATAATCGGCAATAGCGCCACGGTAATCCTGAAGGTTAAACTTGGCTTTACCCCGGCTGTTGTAAATATTGGCATCAGTTGGAACTATTTCAATGGCCTTGGTATAATCGGCAATTTCCCCTTTATAGTCTTTAAGGTTTCCTTTGGCCAATCCCCGGTTAAAATAAATACTGGCATCACTTGGGGTTAATTCTATTGCTTTGGAATAGTCAGCAATAGCCCCGCTGTAGTCCTTGATACTTGCTTTTGCTTTCCCCCTGTTGTCGAAAGCTTCGGCACTTTCAGGGTTAATTTCAATTGCTTTTGAAAAATCGGCAATTGCTCCCTGAAAATCCTGCAAACTATATTTTGATTTTCCCCTGTTAAAATTGGCATCGGCATGTTGTGGGTTGAGTTCAAGGGTTTTTGTAAAATCAGAAATCGCACCTCGGTAATCCTGAACCATGTTTTTAGCTTTTCCCCTTTGAAAATAAGCATCTATAAAAACATTATTTATTTCAATAGCCTTGGTAAAATCGGAAATAGCGCCTTTATAGTCGTGTAATTGAATCCTCGATTTGCCTTTTCTGTAGTAAGCTTCCGAAAATTTTGGATCATGCTCTATTGCTTTTGAAAAATCCTCAATTGCGGCATTATGGTCCTGAAGGTTGCATTTTGCTTTTCCCCTGTAAAAATAGGCATCGGCGAATTCAGGGTTGTTCTCAATTGATTTGGTCAAATCAGATACAGCTCCACGATTATCCTGCAAAGCAAATTTCGCCTTCGCGCGGTAGTAATACGCGTCGGCATATTCGGCATTATTTTCGAGTGCAGAGTTGAAATCAGCTATTGCATTTCTATAATCTTGAAGATTGTATTTTGCAATACCCCTCGAGCAGAACACCCGTGAGTCCTTGGGCGAAATCTCCAAAGCCTTTGTGCAATCAGCAATTTCGCCCTTATAGTCGTGCAACATTCCTTTGGCATAAGCACGATTAACGTAAATACCAGCATCATTTCCATCTAATTCAATTGCCTTTGTGAAATCAATAATGGCATCTGCATAATCATGCAAATTCGATTTCGCAACACCGCGATTGTTGTAAGCATCTACAAACTTGGGATTGATTTCAATTGCCTTTGAATAATCGGCAATCTCCCCTTTACTATCCTTATTGCTTCCTTTTGCGATTCCCCGGTAGTTATAAGCTTTTGCAAAATCGGGTTTTAGGGCAATAGCTTTAGAAAAATCGGCTATTGCACCTTCGTATTGCTGAAGGTTATATTTTTCAATCCCTCTATTGTAATAATCCTCTGCCGTTTGACTGTTGCCAGCCAAAAACATAACTAGTGCAGCAACCAAAAAAACTATCTTTCTCATTGTAATTAATTATTTTTATCAATCAGATGGTAATATGCCATGGCAAATAAAAACGTAATCGCATTTTATTGCCTGATGCAAACAGGATTAGTCAAGTTTCTCCAAACATTTGCATTACATATGTACTTTGTTCCTCAAAAGTTTATGGGTGAAGCAAATTATCAGAAAAACAACGTTCAATCTTCCTTGAAAGGAATGAAAAACAACTTTATTTCAGCAATGAACGCACAAAAAATAGACGTGAAAAACTTGCATTTCAAACCTATTTTATTAAATAACTCCTCGGGGTCAAACCCATTTCACCATTGAACAAAGGTATATATTTTCTGTAATTAAAAAAGCAGTGCTAAAAACAAAAATTAAATAATGGAATTTTAGCCAATTAAGTATCCGCCCGTACGAAGTTGCTGAAACAAATAAAGGGAATGTACTATAAATATCAATAAACGGATATGCGTTTAAGCCGCAACCATTGCATCAGGCTTAACCAATGGCGAAATGCAATTCCACAAATTCGTAACTTCTGATTTAAAATGTAGATTTTTTATCCGATTAAGCTGAACGAAACCCTTAGGTCAGGTTATCAAGCTGAATTACACTTTGTAACTAAAATTTGTTTTGTTTAGGTTTAATCAATATTAAAAGAATTTTTTACTCTTTTTATATGACCAATCTTCAATATATCTACAATTTAAACCAAACTAAAGGTCGAAAGCTAATTATAAAAAAATATTATGTTTTCTACCTCCATATAACACTTTATCCTTATATTTGTGTTTTTAACAACGAATAGTATAATTCGTATTTATAATTTCCCTGATTGCCGAATTATGTACTTAGAAAAACTTGGATATCTAAAGAAACCGCCTTGAGTGCATTCGAAGAATAAACAAACGATAGCGATCCATAATCCACATATCCAATATGGCTTTATGGAATTTAACCCAATAATGATTCGATACATTTTCTATCCGTTCAATTAAAAAACTCGAAACCACAGCATTTCTCTTTTTACGAAAATTATAAAATGTATCGAAACTAAAAATCTGTTTTTCAACACAATACAAAATATAGGATTGAGTCTGTTATTTTAAAACCGAAACAATGAATAAATTTATAAAAATATTAACAATCTGTATTTTAATTCCAATTTTAGCTGAAGCGCAATCAGTTGCCAAAGCGCGCAAACTCATGGACGAATATAACTATAGCGAGGCAATTGAAATATTGAGAAAAGCTATTACCGAAGACAAGAAGAAAAATGAAGCTGTTCCTCTGTTGGCCGAATGTTATAGAATTAGAAATGAAGTTGCAAAAGCAAAAGAAATGTACGCGATTGCAATTGCTCTGCCCAATGCAAAGCCCGAATATTTTTTCTTTTATGCAAAATCGTTGGAACTTTCGGGTGATTATCTTGGAGCTAAGAACATGTTCCAGAAATATGCTGAAAAAAGACCTTCCGATCCACGGAAGAAACAATATATAGCCAATTGCGATAGTGTATTGACCAAATGGAGGCAGTTTTCCCCTGATTTCGAAGTGAAAATTGATAGCAATATCAACACCATAGCCAGTGAGTTTGGCGCATCCTTTTATGAAGGCAAATTAACATTTGCATCCGACTTTGCCAACCCTGATGCAAAGAAAATATATAGCTGGACCGGCCATGGCTTTTTGGATATTATGCAATCGAGTCCCAAAGAACCTGGAGATTTTTGGGGCGGCATGGATACCCCTTCCAAATTTGAAGGTAAATTTAACCGGCAATACCACGATGGGCCAGCAACCTTTAGTACCGATGGTAAAAGCATTTATTTTACCCGCTCATCCTATTCCAATGCCAAACTCGAAGGCGTTTACAAAACCAGTTTGTTGCAAATTTTCTATGCCCATAAGCAAGACACAACTTGGGGTGAAATAAAACCGTTTTATTTGAATAAACCAGAATATTCGATTGGACACCCAACTTTATCTTTTAACGGACAAACTCTTTACTTTGTAAGCGATATGCCGGGTGGCGAAGGCGGCACCGATATTTATATGTGCAAACGTGAAGGCGATGGTTGGGGCGGGCCTATTAAATTAGGGCCAACTGTAAATACCAAAGGGAACGAAATGTTCCCGTATGCCTGCGAAGATGGTTTTCTATATTTTGCTAGTGATGGCCATCCGGGTTTTGGTGGCCTCGATATTTTTAAAACAAAAAGTATAAACGGACGATGGATAACCCCAATAAACCTAAAAGGGCCTATAAACGGGTCGTACGATGATTTCGCCATTGCTTTTGCCCCAGGACTGAAAAACGGCTTCTTTTCCAGCAATCGCCGAAATGGAATTGGAGATGATGATATTTATGCTTTCCGAAAGGTTGATACTGTTATACTGCCTGTTCTGCCAACATTTATTAGTGGTATTGTTAAAGATAAAACTACCATGCTGCCTATTGAAGATGCAACCATTTTTCTTTATAATGGCAACACCAGGTACGTTTCGATTTTAAAAACGAATAAGGACGGCATGTTTTTCGCTAAAGTAAGCAAACCCACGGATTATATCGTAAAAGCAATGAAAACAAATTACATTGCCGATTGCACACCTTTCCCAGTCAATAAGTTAATACCTGCCGATACGATAAATGCCCCTCGCGAACTTTTACTCGACAAACTAATTGTTAACAAATCTTTCAGGATCGACAATATTTATTACGATTTCGATAAATATGATATCCGTGAAGATGCCAAACCAGAGCTTGACAAATTGGTGAGGATAATGAAAGAAAATACAATTGTGGTTGAACTGGGTTCACATACTGATTGCCGCGGAACGAATAAATATAACGACAACCTTTCCCAAAAACGTGCCGAATCGGCTGTAAATTATATAGTTGACGAAGGAATAAGCTTAAACAGGATTTCGGCAAAAGGCTACGGCGAAAGCCAATTGCTTAATAAATGTGCTGATGGGGTGGAATGTACGCCGGAAGAGCATCAGTTAAACCGTAGAACAGAATTTAAAGTTATCAGCTTGACCCCTAAAGAAACCATTCCTGAGTATGACCTTAGCCATTTTACCGGTGGGGAAGAACTGCCCGACTATTCATTTGAGGATGATTTTTTCGACAACTGTTTGCTTGTAAAACCAATCGAAAACCCTACCCCAAAAATAGATTTACCCGTATTTGAAGATGACAGTACAATTGTGCGACAAGCGGGCATTGAACCAACCCAACCTAAGGAAACGCCTAACAGTATAAAAACACCAATAGAAGAACATGTTGCTACTTATACCTATAGCGTTCAACTCCTTTCGCTTACAAAACAGAAATCGCTTTTCGACCCAGTTTTCCATGGATTGAAAGACGTAAGACAATTCATTGATAAGGATTGTTACAAATACTCCTCAGGCCGTTTCGAAACAAAAACCGAAGCCATGGAATACCGAAACAAGATGATGAAGCTAGGATTTACCGATGCTTTTGTTATTAAAGTTGCCCATGAGAACACTTCCGACATCAAACCTGAAATAAAATAAATGGTAACACGTTTTTGGGTGGGACCCAATGCTCAGATATGTTTTAATGTGGGCACTTTTACAAAAAACACCTCGCAATAGAACAATTGTTTTTAGTAATTATTGTTAGTGTTTACCTCTAACAATGCATTGATAGCCTAATGTTTGCCACATACTTTACAGCTTTCTCTGATTGAAATCATAATAATTTGGTTCTTCATGCTTCAGACCTAAAAATTTAAATTAATTTTAATCTGCGGTAAGCAAGAGAAGATGATGTTGGATGGAGCGAGCCAAAAGTTAGAAAGGTTTTGATTGGCAAAAAGATAAATACTGCATATCCAGAAACGAGACAAAAATAATTAGTTCATTTACTAACAGTTACAATAAAGTGGAAGATAGCAACGACAAAACAATTTTAAGCCCAGATGGAGTATTACAACTTACTTCCGAATCTGTTGGCTTTCTGGTTACAACTGCAAAATGGGGAAAATTTTTGGCCATATTGGGGTTTATCGTAACCGGATTACTATTTGTATCGGGAATACTGATGAGCTTTGTCCTCGGCAAATTACAAGACGAAATGGTGCCTTTAAACATGCCAATCCCGCCAATAGTCCTTTCAATCATATATATTCTGATAGCCGCAATATATGTGATACCTGTAATTTTCCTTAATACGTTCTGCAACAGTGCTTTAAAAGCGATAAATTCCTACAGCAACGAATATTTGACAAAATCCCTCAAAAACCTCAAGAATCTTTTTGTTTTTATTGGTGTTTCTACAGTAATTATTCTTGCTTTGTACCTCATTGTGCTTGTTATAGTTGGTTCAGCCGCCATCATGAATTTGTGAGCAACTATCAAAAAAAACAATCAAAATAATTTTTACTTACAGGCATCCTTCTTTTAAAAAAAAGGCTTAGGTTTGTATGAATAAAATCAATTAATAAAATTAACCTAATAACTCCTTAATAGTATGGCAATTACAACTATTGACCCTGCAATTTTAAAACGGGCACAGGCCTGGTTGAACGACAGTAATATCGATGGCGATACAAAAGCAAGAATCAGTGCAATGATTGAAAATGATCCTGCCGAGGTAGCCGAAAGTTTTTACTGCGATTTAGAATTTGGCACTGGTGGTTTGCGGGGCATTATGGGCGATGGAACCAACCGCATGAACAAATATACGGTTGGCATGGCAACTCAAGGGCTTGCAAATTACTTAAAAGCCGAATTCACTGGCAAAGGCGAAATTAAGATTGCCATTGCACATGATTCGCGCAACAACAGCAGTTACTTCGCAAAAACATCGGCAGAAGTATTGTCAGCCAATGGCATAACGGTCTATTTGTTCGAGAACCTACGGCCAACCCCCGAACTTTCATTTGCTGTGCGTTACCTTAACTGTAAAAGTGGAATTGTAATCACGGCTTCGCATAATCCAAAAGAATATAATGGCTACAAAGTATATTGGGACGACGGTGCCCAATTGGTACCGCCCCACGACAAGAACGTAATTCTGGAAGTGAAAAAGATTGCCTCCGTTGGTGAAGTGCAATTTAATGGCGATGCATCTAAAATTATAATGATTGGCGAAGAAATAGATAAGGAATTCCTTAGGGTTTCAAAAACCTACTCGTTGGCCCCTGAAGTAATTACGCCACAAAAGGATATGAAAATTGTATTTACGCCTTTACACGGAACCGGAATTACACTTGTACCCCAGGCACTTAAAAATTACGGTTTCGAAAACATACATATTGTAGAAGAACAGGCCGTTTCGGACGGTAATTTCCCAACAATTGTATCGCCAAACCCGGAAGAAAAAGCTGCAATGCAAATGGCTTTGGATAAAGCCAGGGCAATACATGCCGATTTGGTACTGGCCACTGATCCAGATGCTGACCGCATAGGGGTTGGAGTAAAGGATATTGAAGGGAACTACGTTTTGCTCAATGGCAATCAAACTGCAGCCCTGTTAACCTATTATTTAATAAAGCAGTGGCAGTTGAAAGGGAAATTGAAAGGCAATGAATACATAGTAAAAACAATTGTTACTTCCGAACTGCTCAGTGATATTGCAAAAAGTGCAGGCGTTGAGTATTTCGATTGCCTTACTGGCTTTAAATGGATTGCAGAAGTTATCCGAAATTTGGAAGGCAAGAAAACTTTTATAGGTGGCGGCGAAGAAAGCTATGGGTTCATGATAGGTGATTTTGTGCGCGATAAAGATGCTGTTACAGCTTGCTGCATTTTTGCCGAATGTGCAGCCTGGGCAGCAAGCAAAGGAAAAAGCCTTTATGAATTATTGCTCGACATTTACCTCGAATATGGATTATACAAGGAAAACCTTGTAAACGTGGTAAAAAAAGGCATGAGTGGCCAAGCTGAAATCAAAGCAATGATGGAGGGTTTCCGCGCAAATCCACCTAAAGTAATAGCTGGATCAAAGGTTTCACTGATGAATGATTACGAACTTAGGCAATCTACTGATATTGAAACGGGTAAAGTGAATCCTATTGAATTACCTAAAAGTGATGTGTTGCAATTTTTCCTTGCCGATGGCACCAAAATTTCAATGCGGCCATCAGGTACCGAGCCTAAGATAAAATTTTATTTCAGTGTGAGGTCAAATCTTGATGCGGTTGCAAATTTTAAACAAACTGAAGCAATACTCGACAACAGAATTGAAGAAATAATTGTTTCAATGGGGTTGAGATAGCAATGGGATGATCAAAATGAAAAAAGGTGTAACTTCTGCTACACCTTTTTTTTATTTCGAAAGCATTTCAACCCCAAGAAGACTATTTCCCTGATTTGGGAATTTCAATTAATTTGCCGTTTTTAAACAAAACTATGATTGATTCGGAAAAACCCAATTGAATCATTTTACTGTTGTACTCGGCACATTGGTTATAATTGGCAAAATTACCAGATGTGTATTTATACTTTCCATTATCAATATACAACTGTATACCTGCAACAGACTTAAATGCAGCGTCATTCAACGATTTTTTGCTGTTAAAGGCAAATAATTGAACCTTATATACTTCCAACAACCCAGCACTTGGCTGATAGTTCGTTTTGTTTGCACTATCCTTTACCACGATTGAAGCAGCAATAGTTGACTGCTTCAAGGCTTTAATAGCTATTGAACAATTATTGAAAAATTCAGCGCCAAGCGAATCGGCAAATATTTGATCGCCTTCCACATACTCCTCCAATTTGTATTCAGCCATTGAATCATCAATTGCAATGCTTGTGCTTTTAAATTCGGTGCGCCTATTGGCCTGATGTTCGGCTTTGGTGCAGGCAATGCCATCAGAGCACTTGTTCACAAGCTGGTATTCGCCATATCCCTTAGCTGTTATCCTGCTTTTATCAATATTGTTGGCCACTATGTAATTCACTGCCGATTCGGCCCGTTTTTGGGAAAGCCTGTCGTTGTATGCAAAAGAACCCCTGCTATCTGTATGTGATCCCAATTCAATACTGATAGCATTTTCTTTCATAATCCTAACCAGCTTGTCCAATTCGGGCTTTGCATCTTCGCGGATATTATATTTATCAAAATCGTAGTAAATATTATCCAAAATAAATGTCTTGTTGATTACCAATTTATCAAGCAACAAATCGCGAGGCGCTAATATTGTGTTACCTGGTTGTAACGAAGCAATTGTAAAAGGAGTGCAATCGGCAATATAATTCGTTTTCATTGCCTTTACCAAATACTCTGATGTTTCCTCAACAGGGGCAGTATAAACACCACCTTCTCCCGATTTCAACACGCGGACAAAGCCTGTTGATGGATTATAAAGAAATACTGTTGCACCGGCCAAAGGCTGCATTGTAGTTTTATCTTTAACCAGTCCCGAAATATAGGTTGGCAACATTTTTGGAGCTTCAACCAAACGGAATGCGTAAATATCGTCGCTCCCAACACCATTTGGCCGGTCACTTGAAAAGAAACCGCTTTTAGCCCCAGGTGCAAATGCAAAAGCAAAATCATCGAAAGGGCTGTTGATTGGTGGCTGCAAATTCACTGGATTGGTCCACTTCCCATTTTGCTTTTTCGACTCAAAAATATCGAGTCCTCCATAACCAGGATGTCCGGAACTTGCAAAATACAATATAGAATCGGCATATATGGTTGGAAACATTTCATTTTCCTTTGTATTAATTACTGACCCCAATTTTGAAGGTGGCCCCCAATTATCGCCGATGCGGTTACACGTATAAATATCAGTGCCACCTTCGCCACCCGCCATATCGCTGACAAAATACATTGTGTTTCCATCCGAAGACAATGAAGGATGCCCGACCGAATGATCAGTACTATTTAGGAAAAAAGGTTCCGCATTTCCCCATGTACTATCAATTTTAGTAGCATAAAATATTTTGAGCATATTAGTCTTGGTGCCATCAACCTTTGAGGCCTTCCCATAAAAGGATCGCGTAAAATAAATACTGCTTCCATCGAAGCTAAAAGTAGCCGGCCCGTCGTGATATTTTTGGTTTATTTTCTTGTTAAATTTCACAGGTTTGGAAAAGTCTCCCCAAAAATCAGATCTTACTTTCGGGAATGCCTGCATAATATCTAAATATCCGCGCCCAGTCCAGCCATAAAGGTTTCTCTCGTTAGGTTCGGCAAAGTCAGAGGTAAATACAAATCCGCCTGAATTGAATGCAGCCCCAAAATCGCTAGCATTCGTATTAATATTCCCAACAATTTTTACCTCGAATTGTGGAGAAGGGGTTTGTTGCCCGGCTGTTTTGTTAACCGGAATATTTCGAGCAAAACTTCTTTTAGCCATTAAATTTGGGTTTAGGCTGTCGTAATCTTCAGTGCTCCTATTTACCGGCACTTCTGCTGCAATCCCATAAGTGTTAACGGGTACATTGGAACTATTTGTATCGCTTTGCACCCTGTTTCGGCTCCATGGACCAAGCACGCTATCGCAATATGCCATATATTGCTGGCCCCTACTATCAGAAGGAACTTTCCCGGAATATATCCTGAACATTTCCCTTGCTTTTATATAGTCGCCTGTGGATTGCAACGCCTGGGCATAATAAAAAAACCATTCGGGTTGAGCCTCGGGCAAGGTAACGGCAATTGCGTATGCATCCCTGGCCTTAAAAATATCGCGTTGCAACCGATAACACTCAGCTAACATTGGAATAGCTTCGTTTCTGGTATCTTCTGCAGCAACCGCTTTTTTAAGAATCTCTACAGCAAGTGTATAGTTGAATTTCTCCATTTGTTTCCTTGCATCCTGGGTTGATTGGGCAATCAAGGTTACAGGCAACAAAAGGATGATGGCAAGAATAGGTATATATGTTTTCATAGTTATAGTAAGTTTGACTTACAATGTTTTTTACGGTACCCGAATTAAAAATACCTAGGGGTTTTCATTCTTTTGTTATTATTAATTTCGAAGCTCAGACGAAATTCATGCGAACCATTCCTTTCTATTTTCAATTCGTTGAGCCACATATCATACGAATAACCAATGCGCATATTTTGCGTAACATTAAACTCGGTAATCAATGAAATAGCACTGTGTGTTCGGTAGGCAGCTCCTAACCAAAGCACCTTGGATATAAGAAAACTTATATTGAAGTCGAACTGCACAGGGGCATTTTTTACATATTTTGCTATCATTGAAGGCTTGAACACTAAATTGTCACCAATTTCAACTGCCCCCCCTGACATAAAATAGAAATGCCTGAACAGTTTACTGAATCCAGAATTACCAAGCGTATCATATACTACAAGCCATTGGTTCTGTAACAGTTGATGTGACGAAAACCCAGCATAGAATTTTGCGGGCACATAGTAATAAACACCAAAATTTGCATCAAAAACTGTTTTCTTGTCTATAGGGTTATCTTTAAACGGATCAGGTTGATAAGGATCCAATTTGGAAGAAATAATATTATTGTTCTTTACGCCACCCTGTAAGCCAAATGACAGTTTACTTTTATTAAAATTAATCCTATAAGCGTATGTAAGCATACCGGTTGTGTAAGATACTGGCCCTATCTGGTCGTTTGTCAGTTCAAATCCGTACGCACTATGAACCGAATTAAACGGTGAATGAACTGAAGCAGATATTGTTTTTGGTGCCCCTTCTATACTAACCCACTGGTATCGGTAAAGCATGTCCACTGAAATATTTTCGTGGCTACCTGCATATCCCGGATTAATTGCCAATTGGTTGAACATATATTGGCTGTACAAGGAAACCTGTTGGGCAAACAGGGAACCTGTTGAAAATATTAGGAGGGTTAAAAGTATCTTTTTCATAAATCTATTATATTTTTTGAGTTATGGTCTCTTTTGAATTAATCTGGAGTTTGATCCGGAAAAGATAACCATGCAAACCAATTTTACATGGTTATCTAATTCTATTATTCACCTTTAGTCCGGCAATAAACCCATCCTGGTGGTATTGTTTTGTAATCCTTTATTTTGATTAAATAATAATAAACCCCATCAGGAACCAACTTGTTTTTGTCATTTGTCCCATTCCATCTGTGATCAATGTCCGAATTATTGTAGTTATTAATTTCAATAATCCTATCACCCCACCTATTGAAGATAATAACATTGTTATCAGGGTATTCTTCAATGTTATTAATGTGCCAGTAGTCATTTGCACCATCTCCATCAGGGGATATGAGGTTAAAGAATTCTAATTCTGGCCGTTCATCAAAAACATTAATATACACTGTTGCTGTATCGCATTTGGATGGTGTGCCTCTATCACAAATTACATAAACAAGTGTATCGCGACCAATAAAATTAGCGTTTGGCGTATAGTATATTGAATCATCTACCGTTATATCGACATTTCCATAACGCGGGAATTCTATTAAAGTAACATCCAGACCTAAACCGATAGGATCCGAATCATTTCCAAGGATATTTACTGTTATAGGAATATTTTTTATGGTGTTAGCAGAATCATCCAAAGCAATAGGCCTTTGAACCCCTCCCATTTTTATTATAACCGAATCGGTTTTAGAACAACCCGAAACCAGATCAAGGACAGTAAGAGTAAATTCCGTTTCTGTATTTAATGGAACTGTAAACGGGTTAAGCACTGTGTTATCCTTGAGGAGATTTTCAGGAGACCAGTTATAGGCAAATACGCCCGAACCACCAGTAGCAGAACCAAATAAGGTTGTGGATGTTCCTGCTGCTATGGCTTCATCATTCCCTGCTTCAGCAGTCATTTCACGATTTATTGTTAGGACAACAATATCTGAAAATGCCATGTTCCCACAAGAGGAAATACCATAAGCAGTTAGTTTGAAGATAATCTCCCCTGTTTCGCCAACACCTGGAATATAAGTCGGATTTAATAGGGTTGAATCTGATAAATGCCCATATCCATTATGCGTCCAAATTATATTACTAAAATTAGTCGCTGTTGATGTTTGGAAAGTGTAAGGTGATATTGAACATATTGCATCATCCAATCCTGCGTTTGCCAAAGGCGGTTTTACAAATTGAACCTTTACGGTATCTTCGGAATTGCCGCAGAGATATGATCCATAAGCGTTTAAAACCAAGTAAACAAAACCATTGTCAAAATCTGTCTGACTTGGTGTATATACAGGATTTAAAATCGAAACATTATCAAAATTCCCTGTACCTGATGTAGTCCAAATAATAGATGTGCTGTTAGTAACCTGTACATCCGTTAATTTAATTGTAGATAGTAAGCATGATGTTATGTCATTGCCCGCATTCACAATTAATGGTGGAATCAAATTCAATTGCAGGGTATCATAAGCTGTTCCGCATGGCTCGATACCACTTACCATTAAGAAAAGTTGAACAGTTGCAGTGTCTAAAGGCGAAGATGTATAAATTGGTTCTATTGAATTCGGATTTTCAATTGTCCCTTTTCCATTTGTAGTCCAGAAAAGAGTTGTGTAATGCTTTGCAAAAGCATCAATTACATGATACGGTTGACCTTTACAAATACTATCGTCAGCACCAGCACTTACTATTGCTGCAGTAATAATTTCAATAGTTTGCAAACAGGTGGATGTGTTTCCATGAATATCGGTTGCCGTCCAAATAATGTTGGTAATCCCGGGCACAAAAAACGATGGTGCATTATTGCTGATTACTGGATTTCCATCGCAGTTATCAGTGGCAGTGGCGGTCCCCAATATAACTTGTTCGCCTGAGCAGATAGTAAAGCCCACTGGACATGTGATTGAAGGCGGTTCATTATCATTTACAGTAACGATCATGGAGCATGTACTTATATTCCCACATTCATCAGTAGCAGTCCAAATAATATTGGTTGTTCCAGATGGATATAAACCGGATGCATTCGCAGTCTGGTTAAAACTGTTTGTAAGAATATATGAGCTACAATTTTCAATCACACTCGGAATAGGCACTATAACATTGGCCGTACAAGTACCTACATCATTGCCAACAGAAATATTTGATGGACAAGTCAAAACCGGAGCTGTTACATCTTGAACATTAATGGTCTGTGATGCAGTTGAAGTATTGCCACAGGCATCCGTGGCTGTCCAGGTGCGGGTTGTGCTATATGATCCGGCACAGGTTCCTGTTGTGGTTGCATCGGTAAAAGTCAATGTGAACGCGCTTCCACAGGCATCCATGGCGGTGGCAACTTCAAATACAGGAACATCTGGACAATTTATGGTTGACGGGGCTGGAAGGGCAGCAATTACTGGAGCCGTTAAATCTTGAACATTTATGGTCTGTGATGCAGTTGAGGTATTGCCACAGGCATCCGTGGCAGTCCAGGTGCGGGTTGTGCTATATGCTCCAGCACAAAGCCCGTAGGTTGTAGCATCGGCAAATGTTAATGTAAATGCACTTCCACATGCATCGGTGGCTGTGGCAACAGCAAAGTTTGGCGTGGCTGGACAATTTATCGTGGTCGGGGCTGGCAAAGCTGCAATAACCGGAGCGGTAATATCTTGTACGGTAATGGTTTGGCTGGCAGTCGAGGTATTGTTGCAGGCATCCGTGGCGGTCCACGTGCGAGTTATGCTGTACGACCCGGCACAGGTTCCTGATGTGGTTGCATCGGCAAAAGTCAGGGTGAACGCACTTCCACAGGCATCCATGGCGGTGGCAACTTCAAATACAGGAACATCAGGACAATTTATTGTTGATGGGGCTGGAAGGGCGGCAATTACCGGAGCCGTTACATCTTGAACAGTAATGGTCTGTGTTGCGGTTGAGGTATTGTTGCAGGCATCGGTGGCGGTCCAGGTTCGCGTTGTGCTGTAAGAGCCAGCGCAAGGCCCATTGGTGATAACATCGGCAAAAGTCAGGGTGAACGCACTTCCACAGGCATCCATGGCGGTGGCAACTTCAAATACAGGAACATCAGGGCAATTTATTGTTGATGGGGCTGGAAGGGCAGCAATTACCGGAGCCGTTACATCTTGAACAGTAATGGTCTGTGATGCAGTGGAGGTATTGTTGCAGGCATCTGTGGCTGTCCAAGTGCGGGTTACGCTGTATGACCCGGCACAAAGTCCATTGGTTGTAACATCGGCAAAAGTAAGGGTGAACGCACTTCCGCAGGCATCAATGGCGGTAGCAACCTCAAACACAGGAACTTC
>CAJAXK010000091.1 GCA_903946925.1 uncultured Bacteroidales bacterium
ATCACGGAAAACAATAAAGTTACACTCTCCCCGTGTTATGACCTTGTGAATTCAACAATCGAATATATAAAACAAGATGAAGAAATTGCTCTGCCCCTGATGGGAAAGAAGAAGCATCTCACACGTAATAATTTAGTAGATTATTTCGGGGTTGAAAGGTGTAAGTTAACTCCCAAAAGTATTGATAATGTTATGGAAACAATCCTTTCGGCAGTCGATAAATGGAAGGAATTGATAGAGATCAGTTTTTTATCAAAAGAAATGAAAGATAAATATCATGCTTTGTTGGAAACGAGGCTCGGAATTTTGAGAATTCATTGAACATCAAACCTATTGGTGATATGGCAGAGTTCAAATTAAATATGACTATGAAATCGACAAATTTTGCATTGCGGATTGCAGGTATATCTTAACTATCTGTCCGATTTTTGGGGAGTACTATAGACAGCTAAGAACCCTGATTGTTTAAAACCATCAATGTTATATGTTTTGTAACCAATTCCAGATTAAATTTTTCAATAACCTGCTTCTTCTTTGTTATTTTGGCAATTAGCTTTCAATTATGCTGTTTATCAGATAAAAATCCATTTTAATAGTCCATTTTGTTACACCAAACAGCCTTTTTTGATAAAATAACCTTGGTGTTTTTAGGAGAGTACAGTCCACCTTTGTATCCTGATTTAAGCACTTGCCCCAACAGAAAATTTGGAAGTAAAGGCTGAAAATATACAAGCAATTTCATGGCTTGGAAAAATAAGGTTTACCTGTAAGTTGTAAGAAAAATAAAGAAAAATGAAGAATATAATTTTCGAAGAAAGATTTGAAACTTTACTGTCGGAGCATGAAACCCTGTTGACAAAACCTAATGAAGAACCAGGAGCATGCGGCAATGGGGTATATCGGCGTTATAAATACCCGGTGCTTACTGCTGCCCATGCCCCGCTTATCTGGCGTTATGACTTTAACAAGGAGAGTAATCCGTGGCTAATGGAACGCATAGGAATAAATGCTGTTTTTAATGCAGGTGCCATGTTCTTCAATAACAAATATATTGTTGTTGCCCGCGTTGAAGGATACGATCGCAAGTCGTTTTTCGCAATTGCCGAAAGCGAGAACGGCATAGATAATTTCAGGTTTTGGGATTTCCCTGTGGTATTGCCTGAAACCGAAGATCCTGATACCAATGTGTATGACATGCGCCTTACCCAACATGAAGATGGATGGATTTATGGCATTTTCTGTACAGAGCGCAAGGATCCCACTGCTCCAAAAGGCGATTTAAGTTCAGCTGTTGCTGCTGCCGGAATTGTCCGCACACACGACCTTGTAAACTGGGAACGCCTTCCTGATTTGAAATCGAAAAGCCAGCAGCGCAACGTGGTACTTCATCCCGAATTTGTGGATGGGAAATATGCGCTTTATACCCGTCCGCAGGATGGATTTATTGATACTGGCACGGGTGGCGGCATTGGCTGGGCTTTGGTTGACGATATTGCAAAAGCCGAAGTGAAGGATGAAATCATAATTGACCATCGCTACTATCACACCATAAAAGAACTGAAAAACGGGGAAGGCCCGCATCCGATAAAAACGCAAAAAGGCTGGTTGCACCTGGCTCACGGGGTGAGGAACTGTGCTGCAGGATTGCGCTATGTGCTGTATATGTACATGACTTCGCTCGAAGATCCTACCAAACTGGTAGCAACTCCCGGTGGCTATTTTATGGCTCCCGAAGAAACGGAACAGATCGGTGATGTTTCCAACGTATTGTTTTCCAATGGCTGGATTGCTGACGAAGACGGAACGGTTTACATTTATTACGCTTCGTCCGACACACGCCTGCACGTTGCCGTTTCGAGCATTGAAAAGCTAACCGACTACTGCTTCAATACCCCTGCTGATGGCTTCAGGTCGGCAGAATCCGTAAAAACAATTTGTGAACTTGTTGCCAAAAACAAACAATTGTCTAAAACGTAAGTAGGCCAGGAGAAAAAATCCTTAGTCACACGAAAGCAATAATACCAAAATCAGCACAAAACCAACAGATATTACCTGCTATGATAATTGAAAAACTCAGGTTAAAAGAAAAAATAGGTTACGGTTTCGGCGATATGGCTTCGTCCATGTTTTGGAAAATATTCGGGATGTACCTGTTGTTTTTCTACACCGATATATTTGGATTGCCGGCAGCTGCGGTTGGCACCATGTTTTTGATTACCAGGATCTGGGACACGCTTTTTGATCCCGTGGTTGGTGTACTTAGCGACCGGACGCGTTCGAAATGGGGTAAATTCAGGCCCTATTTATTGTGGTTTGCGCTTCCGTTCGGGCTTATCGGAACACTTATGTTTATTACACCTTCGTTAGGAACTACCGGGAAACTAGTGTATGCTTATGTTACTTATTCGTTGATGATGATGGTATATTCCATGATCAATGTGCCTTATGCTTCGTTACTTGGCGTGATGTCGGCTGATGTAAAAGAACGCAATATCCTTTCTTCGTTCCGGATGGTG
>CAJAXK010000092.1 GCA_903946925.1 uncultured Bacteroidales bacterium
CAACTATTCTAAGAGGGCGTTCAATTATATCACTATGGACATTAAAAACGACTGGTTGTTTAGCCAGGACTAAAATAGAAGGTTGAGTTATGATTGTTAAAGCCATGGTGCAAAAGTGAATTATGGGGGGAGATTTGGAAAGGACAAACTTTTGTTGAGATAATGGCATAATAGAAGGACATCTGAAAACTTAATCCATAGAAATAAGTCAGGCAAAAAACCTTTTCAGGATTTTGGCAATTCAAAAGCAGAAAACGGTATCAAAACACAAGTAAGGTTTACGATCATTGACCATTTGCAGTTTATAATCTAAAGGTAATGGCTAAAACTAAAAAGCATATTCTACATTAGTCGCTTTGATGAGAATTTTCGCGATAAGCCATTTGGATATGTTCCGGGACTCGAAAAATTTCAAAGAACCCATGTCAAAATGATAAAAGCCAGAAAAAAAAAGGAACCGAGCTAAATATCAATTTTTCGACAAATTGGAAGAATTTTTTTGTCCAAGAATTAAAAAACAAATTATTGTATATCAATCACATGCAAAACTGCAAATGAAAATATTTACTTTGTCGTTTGACAGTGTTGTTTTCTGTACTTTTGTTGTAATCCAGAATTTATTAACATTCAAATTCTTCAAACATGTTTTATATCCGAATAATTCTGTTAGCCATTTCTGTATCCTTGTTAGCACAGGCTCAATGTCAAATTGACTGGCATTGGTATAATCCCCAACCGGATGGAGATGGGTTAAGGAGCATTTGCATATTGGATGAAAATCATGCTTGGGTCGTTGGCGAATCAGGCAAAATATTGTTCTATAATGGGGATAAATGGGAAACACAAGAGTGTGGAACAGATAACTGGTTGCTTTCTGTCCACTTTTATGATACAACTAATGGATATGCAGTCGGTGATTCCGGTATATTGCTTAAATATGTGAATGGGGTCTGGATTGATCAAAGTTTACCTTTCAAAAAAAGGCTCAGCAAAGTTTGCCTTACCGGCCCATCCGATGGGTGGATTGCTGGCGATACCCTGCTCCGTCTTATAAATGGGCAGTGGGTGGGCTATCCTTTTCCGGGCAGCCCAAATTGCACAGCCATCGAATTTATATCACCTGATAATGGTTATTTTAGCAATTTCAGTAGCCTTTATCATTTCGATGGGAATGGTTGGAGTATAATTGAAGGGCCAAAACCTAATTATTTTAGAGGAACAACAGATATCAGTTTTGCTGATAAAGATCATGGGATGATAATGACACAATCCTTTTTTAACAGCCCAAAGAAGATGCTGCGATATAATTATGGGACGTGGGATACTGTGCCAGGGCTAACATTTAAGCCAATAACTTTGGTTATGACCGATACCTCCAATGCAGTTATTATGGCTTATGATTTTGACGAAAATGACTATCCAAACAGTTTAGCCGCCATGAAATTCAATAATGTTTCAGGGTTCAGTTTCGATACCATTGTGCATTTGAACGTAATTGCTATGGACATTTCTAAGTATGGTCAGATGGGAGCTATCGGGTATAATGGCAATATTTATATTACAAAAAATGGACGTTGGCAATTATCCAACAGCTTAGATGATAGTTTTATAAAAGATATGTCCTTCCCCGATTATAAACATGGTTGGGCGGTCCATACAGGCGGGCTTATTCTGAAATGGGTTGATAATACCTGGAAACAGGATACTTTGTTCAATAAATTATATTTAGTCGGTGCACACTTCTGCGATAGTTCCTTTGGTTGGGCAATCGGACGTTTTGGCGATAAGTATCTTTATAGCCAAAAAACAGCTATGTGCAGGTACGATAAGGGTATTTGGCAAATTACCGATACTTTACCCATGGCTATGGAAGATATATTTGTGCTCGATAGGAACCATGTATGGGCTGCAGGTGTAAATTCCATTTATTTTTTCAACGGGAATGTATGGACTGAACAATTCAGCGATTACCAAAGCCGCTATTTCAAAACGATTTATGCTCTTGACTCTGTTCATGTGTGGGCGGCAGGCGAGGGTTACATGTATGCGCAAGGTGTTATATGGTATTATGATGGAATTAGCTGGAAAGCTGAAAATGAAGATTTTGCCTGTGATTTTACTTCCGTATGGGTTTGTGATACAGCTACAGCTTTTATAACGGAGCGAAGAACCGGGCAAGTATTAAAATATAACCGTTCAACCAAGGAATACTCTTTTTTGCCCACAAATGTTGGCTATTTAAACTCTATCAGGATGTTTGATGCAAATTCAGGATGGGTTACAGGGGATAATGGAGCATTAGCATACTTCGATGGAAACCTGTGGAATCCGGTCAATATAAACACCCATAACGGAATTAAGGTTGTTTGTTTTGCTGACCGTCAACATGGATGGTTGGGAGGCGATGAAGGAACCATGCTTTCAACATATGCATGGTCACCACTTGTAATACAGGAACCCGTGCCAACTACTGATCAGCTTACCCTCTTACTGGCTTACCCAAATCCTGTCAGTTCACATACAATAATCGAGTATTCGGTTCAGATGGCTGATATGGTTACGATGAAAATATTCAACTCAGAAGGAAAATTGGTTCTGTTTCCTGTAAAAGAATATTCTAATGGGGGTAAATTTCAGCTAAATTTGAATATGAGCGGCTTTAAACCAGGCCTGTATTTTTGCCAATTGAATAACGGGGGGAAAGTAAGTACTATTAAACTAATTAAGATCTAATTCAAATACATCATCAGCTTCTAATTACACACTGATTATTACAATACCAAATTCATCCTCCTGTTCAATTTGAGCAGAAACCTCTAATGTGTTTTTTGCTATTTTTCCAGGACTATAAAATTTTGGATTAAGTTATTTGCCATACATTTCGATATGTTATTCAGAAGCATAACTAGGGACGTGGAATAAACTTTTTTTATATCAGAAAAGATTTATACCCTGAAAGTCTTTTTGTGGCAAAGCGTACTGAATAAAATCATGGCACCTTTGCATAATAATTATAAGAAAATCAACACAGTACATAAGTGAACAAATAGGGCTTCCTTTAAAGGATATTAATTGTTAAAATTGTTACATTTCGGTAGCGGAAAGCAGTTGAGCTTTGTCGCGTTGGATTTTTTCGAGGTCGAACAAGGACCATTTGCCTTGAACCCCATTTTTCTGCAGGTTGGTGACAGCATCGGCAAAGCGGTGCATGGCAGCGGCCATATCCGGGATGGAAATGTTTGCACCTGGTAAGATACCTGCTGGAATATCAGAATTGGTAGAAGATTGCGAAGTATAGCCGCCGGAACTGAATCGCTTAGCTGGTACCGATTGAAGGATAGAAGGGTTTAAGGTTGGCAGGGATTTGTTTAGCCTTGCCATTTCGAGGGTATCGAGAAATGGGCGCAGTCGAGGGTTTTTCACCCCGGCAGCGGGTATAACATATTCGTTTGCATGGACTATTCCGGCAGGTGCCAGGTTATTGGGATCCTGTTTTGTAAATCCACCTCCTGAAAACTCAGGCATTTTTTGTGAAGAAACTGCAGCAATTTGCAGCCCACCATTTAAGGCGGCCATTGCCATCATAGGGATAGCAGGGAGCGGCCAAACGTTTATGGCAGCTTTACCGATACCGAGAGCCATGTTTACCCAGGCTTGAGCGAGGTCGGCCTTATGTTGTTGCTTCCAGGCTTTTTGTTTTAAAGCTTTTTCTTTGGCTGCATATTTGGCATTGATAGCATCTTTTTGGGCTTCGGTAAGGCGTTTATTGGAAAGTTCAGCATCCCGGAGGGAAGCCAACTGAGAGAGTTTATCATCCAGTTCGCGTTGATTTTTATCCCGGGAGATTTGGAAAGTTGAATCTGCGATCATTTGTGCAGATTCGACGGCAGTATTTAAGGAGTCCTG
>CAJAXK010000093.1 GCA_903946925.1 uncultured Bacteroidales bacterium
AAATTCCCATCCTTTGTTTTCAACCGAACCTATATTTTGCATTTGGGTGCTGAAACCGCTGGTTCCCGGAACTGGTACCGCGAGTAAAAGGTCGTCGGTTTTCTTTACATAATAATCGAGTTCCCCCGAAATCCTGTTTTGCAAAAACCCAAAGTCAACACCGAAATCAACCTGTTTGGTAGATTCCCATCCAAGATCAGGATTGGCAATTTGCGAAGGAACGAAGCCCGGTTGCCCGTTATATGTGTTAACACCATACAACCCCATGTAGCTGAAATTACCGATACCTGCATTTCCGGTCATACCGTAGCTGGTGCGCACTTTAAGGAAACTTAGGGTTTTATTGCCTGCAAGAAAGTCTTCTTTGGTCAATACCCATCCTGCCGAAACTGCTGGGAAGAAACCGGAACGTTTGTTTTCGCCAAACCGGGAGGATTCGTCAATACGCCCGGCAAGTGTAAACAGATATTTGCTTTTGTAATCAATGGTTGCCCTTGAGAAAAACGAAAGGAAAGCATATTCATTTATGGTTTGGGAACCGTCAGTGATCAAACCGGCACTTGCAAGGGTTTTTAAGTCATCGGTTGGGAAATTTTGTCCTTCAACCCAAGTGTTGTCAACCCCGGTTTTCTGAAATTCAGTTCCAAGAACTGCACTAAATCCGAAATCGCCGAAATTTTCCAGATAATCCAGGTATGATTTGGTGATAAGGGTTTGTGTCATCCCATAATTTGAGAAACCATATCCGTTTATTCCGATACCGGCATCGGTACGTGTGCCATAGCGGCTGTTTTCCTTCATGTTGTAGAGGTCGTAGCCAAATTCGTTGCGCCAGGTCAAGCCTTTGTAAAGCAGAAAATTGAGGTACCCGTTGGTAACGGTGCGGGTTTCGAGAATAGTCCTTTTTGTGTTTTCAACATCAACCAATGGATTATAATAGGTGGTTGTTGGTGTGCTGTACAATTCACCGGTAGTATCATACACAGGTGTAATTGGCGACATGGCCACCAATTGCATAGGTGTTGAAAAAGCGTTGTCGGCCGAAACCTGCCTAATTTCGGTGCGGGCCAGGCTAAAGGTAAAACCTAAGTTGATATACTTGTTCACTTTATTATCAACGTTCAAACGGCCACTAAAACGGTCGAGGCCGTTGGAAACAATAATACTTTCCTGTTTATTGTATGAGGCACTGGCATAATACCTAAGTTTTTCGTTTCCGCCCGAGGCTGAAAGGTCAACCATCTGCAAACCACCTTTTTGAAAAGCTTCGCCTTGCCAGTCGGTATTCACTTCCGAGCCAAGGTAATTACCATCGGAATCCAGTTTGGCTGCCCAGCCCGAATATCTTTTTAAGCGTTTTTCAACATGCCTTTGCCAGTAATCATCCCCATAGCCTTCATAAATATCGGAGTTTTTCCCTGCTTCGCGGAAGTATGAAATAAACTGATCGGCATTCATAAATTCGCGCAAGTGCGAAGGGTTGCTATACCCATACTGAAAATTCACGTTTACTTTTGTATCGCCAGCTTTCCCTTTTCTGGTGTTTATAAGTACAACGCCGTTAGCCCCACGCGAGCCATAAATAGCTGTTGACGAAGCATCTTTCAGTATATCAACAGATTCGATATCGTTAATATTGATACTTGTAAGCGGGTTAATTGCAGCGCCGGTTTGGTTCAGTGCTTCGGTTGACAAAGGCACACCATCCACAATAAACAGTGGCTCATTGTTGGCCGTTATTGACGAAGAGCCACGGATACGCATACGGGTTGCACCGCTCACCTTGCCGTTGTTGGCTTCAACAAATACACCGGCAGTTTTTCCCTGCATGGCTTGCTGCACCGATGGCACCGGCGTGCTTTTAATCAGGTTACCTTCTACTTTCGAAATGTTCCCGGTAATTTTCGATTTGATTTGGGAACCGTAGCCGATGACAACAATTTCGTCGAGGTTGGTAGCTACCGGCACTAATTTTACATCAATAACATTGGAACTTCCGATGGCTACTTCCAGTTTTTCCATGCCTACAGAACTGAATAACAGTGTTTTTGCAATTGGTGGAACCGTCAACTGGAATTTGCCGTCAACATCGGTCAAAGCTCCGATTGTTGGGTTGTCCTTCACAATTACTGAAACACCCGGAATTGTTGAGCCATCATCGGCGGATGTTACCACCCCCGTGATTTGCCGGTTTTGCGCATTCGCTATATGCACAAAAATAATGCACAGCAGCGAAAGTAACAGGTAGATTTTTTTCATAAGGTACTGTTTTTAGGTTAGTTGTTGGTTAATTGGTTGTTAATTGGGAATATCGTCGCAGTTTGCCAATCACTTTATTTTGGGGCGCAAATTAGCAATTTTTTCTTTCGCAACAAGTGCCCCCGTTTGGTAATTCAAATGTATAAAGAAAGATTAGAATACAATCTGCCTTACCTGAAAGATTTTTAAAAAAAATAACCCACAAAACTTGGCCCATAAAAAGAATATTAAAATCTGCTTTTCTTTGAATAAACTCTTTACTTTTACTGGCTTAATCATCAACTTTCAGTTTAACAAAATCAACTTATCCATGCTTAAAAGTTTTAAAGTCCCTAATAATATCGTTATCGTTTTTTCGATAATCATTATTGCCGCTATTTTAACCTGGGTTGTGCCCGGTGGCAAATACGACAGGCAAACCATAAAGGTAAATGGCGTTGAAAGGACAGTTATTGTGAACGATACGTATAAAAGTATAGATAGCCACCCGCAAACCTGGCAGGTTTTTGCCGCATTTTACAAGGGTTTTGTTAACATGTCGCACATCATAGTTTTTATCCTAATGATTGGCGGTGCTTTTTGGATAATGAACGAAACCCGTTCCATTGATATAGGCATCCTCTCGTTCCTTACTCTGACAAAGCGTTTCGAGAAGTGGAAATTTATCCGGTTTTTAGGCGTTGACAACATAATCATGACCTTTATAATGATCATTTTCAGTGCATTTGGGGCAATTTTTGGCATGGCCGAAGAAACCTTGGCTTTCACCCTGATATTTGTACAGCTTTCGATCCGTATGGGTTACGATTCGCTGGTTGGCATTGGCTTGTGTTATTTTGCTGCACATGTAGGCTTTGCTGGTGCCATATTGAATCCCTTTACCATTGGTATAGCTCAAGGTTTGTCGAGCGTTCCACTTTTTACCGGAATTGAATACAGGGTGATTTGCTGGATAATTCTCACATTTGTGTCTATCGTTTTTGTGCTTTGGTATGCCAAAAGGGTGAAAAAGAATCCTTCGAAATCCATCATGTTCAAAGAAGATGATTTCTGGCGCAAACGTAGCGAATCGGATATTGAAAAAATTGAGTTTTATACTCCAAAATCGGCTTGGATTGTTGGTGGCGTGCTTACGCTTATCATGGTAATTTATTCGTTCTACTTCCCTTCAACCGATTTAAAAGTTGGGCTGAATATTGTTAAAGGTCCATTCATGCCAATTTTAACAGGTCTTTTTGCCGTAATTAGTTATTTCGCTCTCCGCAAATCCTTGCATTTCTTTGTTTTGAATATTCTTGGGTTTACCATTTTCTACCTAATTCTTGGTGTTTTGGGCTACGACTGGTATATTATGGAAATTGCAGCTTTGTTCCTTGCAATGGGAGTGTTTACAGGGTTTGCAGCTGGCAAAAAGAATTCGGAAATCACCAAACTGTTCCAGGAAGGGGTTAAAGATATTGTTTCGGCAGCACTAGTGGTAGGTTTTGCAGGAGGCATAATTGCTATTTTAAACGATGGGCAAATAATTGATACAGTGCTTTTTTCGCTTTCCAATTCGCTTAAAGGCACAGGCCAGATCACGGCTATCACTATAATGTACGGTTTCCAGTCACTACTTAACCTTATTATTACTTCCGGTTCCGCCAAAGCGGCATTGACCATTCCTATTATGGCCCAATTCTCTGATATCATTGGCCTTTCGCGGCAGGCTACCATTATGGCTTTCCAATTTGGTTCGGGAATAACGGATATGATTGCCCCAACTTCCGGCGTTTTGATCGGTGTTTTGGGCATTGCAAAAGTGCCTTATGGCAAATGGGTAAAGTTTGTGATCCCATTTATGATATTCCTGGCATTTCTTGCCTGGCTGTTGCTTATACCTACCGTAACGATGAAGTTGAATGGGTTTTAGGCAGATAGGCTTTAGGCTCTTAGACTGTTAGGCTGTAGGGTCTTAGGCTGTTAGTGAAACCTGATAATAATTGTTTTAAAGTAAAAATAACCTGAAAATGTGATCCCCAAACCCTAAATCCCAACCCCTAACCCCTTGAATTCTTTAAAAATATGAAATATAAACTTCTAACTGCTTTCTCCATTTTAGTTGCCGTTCTGAATTTCCCTTTGTTTGGCCTGGCACAAAAAGACCAAAACAAACCTACAAAACCCACTGTGGGACATCTTTTTATCATTGGTGGTGGCGAAAAAACCGAAGGTCTGATGAGGGAACTTTTAAAAGTGTCGGCGGTTGGCACTGATGATTATGTTATAATACTTCCCATGTCGAGTGAAGATCCTGATAGCTCGGTGATTTTTGCACAGGAGGATTTTGCCTCGGTAGGCATCAATAAAGTAGTCGGTTTTAACTTTACTCAAAACGGGCCTGTTCCCCAATCGCGGTTGGATTCGATGCAAAATGCAAAACTCATTTTTATAACCGGTGGCGACCAGTCGCGGTTTATGAAAATTGTGGGGAAAGGCCCAATTTATAACGCCATTCACGCAGCTTATAAAAAAGGCTCAACTATAGCCGGAACCAGTGCAGGCGCAGCCGTTATGAGCAAAAAAATGATTACCGGAAATACCTTAAAGCATCCAGAAAATTCTGGCCGATTCCCAACAATTGAACCCGGAAATATAGAAGTAATCGAGGGTTTGGGAATGCTTGACAAGCTTATTATTGACCAGCATTTTATCAAGCGCCAACGTCTCAACAGGCTTATTTCGGTACAGCTCGAAAATCCTGACGAAACCTGCGTTGGTATTGACGAATCAACTGCTATAGTTGTTGCAGGAAACAGTTTCTACGTTGCTGGCGAAAACCAGGTTGTTGTTTTGCGTAACCCAACTAAAAACAAAAAAATACAGAACAACCTTTTAGGCGGTAAAGGCTTGCAACTTGATGTATTACTTCCGGGGGAAACTTGGGATGTAAAGTAAGTTACAGGAATAGTTGGATATTTGATTCGACAGAGCGAAGGGAGAACTCACTCACATGGATTTCTCTTTCCATTAAAAACTCACCCCGACCCCTTTAAAAAGAGAGGGTTGCGCAGGGAACTTAAATGTTTGTAAAATGATAAAAGAGCCTTGTAGTCCTCTCTCTTTCCTGTAAAAACTCACCCCTACCCCTCTCTTTAAAAAGAGAGGGGGGCGTAAAGAACATAAATGTATGTAAAATCATAAAAAAGCTTTGTAGTTCTCTCTTTCCCCTGTAAAAACTCACCCCAACCACTCTCTTTAAAAAGAGAGGGGAACGTAAAGAACATAATTGCATGTAAAATGATAAAATATCTGTTCTCACCCCCTCTCTTTCCTTCAAAGAGAGGGGGCAGGGGGTGAGTTCCTCAAACCAACAAACTTTATAAAAAAGCCCAATTCAAACGGAAAAATTAAAAGAAACCCATCAGCCTTTTTTTAGACATTCACATCGCACATCCAACATCAGACATCCAACATCCTAAAACCCACACCCCATGCTTACCCTTTTCAAAAATGCAACCACATATTCGCCCCATCTCATTGGAAATAAAGACATCCTGGTTGGGGGAAAAACCATATTAGCCATTGCCGATCATATCGATCCGCCACAAGGCATTGAAGTCGAAATTGTTGATTGCACCGGGCTTTGGCTTGTCCCAGGACTTATTGACTCGCATGTACATATTACCGGTGGAGGTGGCGAAGGTGGCCCTGCAAGCCGTATGCCCGAACTGCAAATCAGTATGATGACCGAGGCCGGGGTTACAACTGTGGTTGGTTGCCTTGGTACCGATGGTATTACACGCAGCGTGGAAAGCGTGCTGATGAAAGTGAAATCAATTCGTGCAAATGGTATGTCGGCATGGATGTACACAGGTGCTTACCAGGTGCCGCCACCAACCATTACCGGGGATATTATGCGCGATATAACGCTTATAGAAGAAGTGATAGGCGTTGGTGAAATTGCCATTTCCGACCACCGTTCGTCGGTTCCAACTATTGCCGAATTATCGAAATTGACCGGCCATGCACGTGTTGCAGGAATGATAGGCGGTAAAGCAGGAATAATAAACATGCACATGGGCGATGCAAAAGACCCATTCAGGCCGTTGCACGACATTGTTGCAAATTCCGAAATGGGCTACAAACAGTTTATCCCAACCCATTGCAACCGTAACGATTATATTTTCGAAGATGCCAAGGAATACGGCAAAAAAGGGTTTGTGGATATTACTACAAGTTCGTACCCGTATTATAAAGACGAAGAAATTAAACCTTCGGTAGCACTGAAACTGTTGCTCGAAAGCGGTGTGCCTATAAAACATATCACTTTTACCTCCGATGCGTGCGGTTCCTTGCCTGGTTTCGACCCCGAAACAGGGAAGCTCATCAAAATTGAAATGGGCTTACCTGATTCTGTCCTCAGGGAAATAAAAGAAGCCGTGCTCGAAGACGGAATTGCGCTGGAAACAGCCTTGCAAGTGGCAACCTCGAATCCGGCAGACATTTTGAAGCTTACCAACAAAGGTTATATCAAAGAAGGTTTTGATGCGGATATCCTTATCCTGAACCCCTCATTCGATATTGTACACCTGATGGCAAATGGGAAAATGGTGAAATAAATAAAGGGCAAAAGGCAAAGGTTGAGTCCACTCTGAAAAGTCTTTTTAAGCCATTACGGTACTAAATCTCTAAGTTTTCTCTTAATTGCGTGTTTTTAAAGGAATTTGTTTCGGCAGGCTCAGCACATCGCGTGATATCGCTTCGCTAAGTTCACAAAGTTTATAGTGCTGATTAACAATACTTAGTGAACCTTTGAGTCATAGTGCCTTAGTGGCGTTTCTTCATTTTTAGGTTTTCGGAGTGGAC
>CAJAXK010000094.1 GCA_903946925.1 uncultured Bacteroidales bacterium
GTTGTCTCCGGTTTGTTTAAGTCGGTCATATCCAAATGAAAGCAAATGTTCTTTAATAGCCGGATAATGATCGATATCCAATTTCAGAGAAGGAAAGGTGCCAATCAAATATTCAAAACCAGTTAATAAATATGCAGAAATATATCTTCCACGCACCATCGGCTTAATAAGTTCAGCACTCCTTGCATCGGCAGTTATCAGCTTTTTCCGCGTTACTTCATCAATATAAAAAGCGTCGTTAAACCCTGTTTTTATTCCATAGTTAATGTTTATAGGCAAATCTTTTAATTCAATTCCTTTCAATTTCATCTGCTCCAACTTGCGGGCATCAGTATATGGCTGAATGCTCCATTCTTCCTCGCTAAATTTAGAAGCGGGATAATCGTAAATGTTGCCTTGCGCCTCAGTTAGAAAGTCGCCATGGTAGGTATTCTGATTAAGAGACAATACTTTAACGTTCTCAAATGGCTTGCTTTTTTGAGTAACGAAAATGCAGACATAGGTCGTTGCTTCCTGAAAGAATTGTATGTCGCCGAAGTTCAACACCTGGCACAAGCCTGTTTTAGCAAGAAATTTACGAAGTGGTTTACCATAAGCTACCAACATCCATTTGTTGGGCATAATAAATGATTGCACGCCACCATGCTTTAATAATGTATAACCACGTTCGGTAAAAATACAATACAGGTCGGCACCCTTTTCGAAAGTTTCGTATCCGCAATTTTTGAGTATATCACTCATTTCACCCATGCTCTGAAGTTGCACATACGGCGGATTCCCAATCACCACATCAAAACCACCTCTTGCAAACACGGAGGGAAATTCATTGTGCCAGTTAAACGCCTTATCGCCAGCTACGGCGGGATTGTCAATCAGCGAGTTGCCGCATTTGATGTTGTTGTTCAGGTCGCTCAATTTGCGGTTGGGCTGTGCGGTACGTAGCCATAGGGAAAGCTTGGCAATTTCGACACTTTCCTCGTTTAAATCCACCCCAAACAGGTTGTTTTCGAGGATGCTGTTTTCGAAATCGCTCAGTACCATGGCATCGCCGAAGAGCTTGGCCTGCAATTCATCGATATACCGGTGTTCGTTGATCAGGAAATCGAGTGCCTGGTTGAGGAAAGCGCCCGAGCCGCAGGCAGGGTCGCAGATGGTGAGTTGCAACAGCCAGTTGCGGTAGGTGGTAAGCTTATCGAATAAAGGTTGTTTGGTTTTAATGGTGCGTTTGCGGTCGGTGGTATATTCTTCCTCAACCAGGCCGATTTCTGCTTTCTTCTCAGTACAAAGTTTGCCAACAGTATTATCTACAATATACTTTGTGATGTACTTGGGTGTATAAAAAACGCCGTCCTTTTTGCGTTTGCTCTTGGCTTTATCCACCTGCTGCCCTTCGAGCCGGGCCTTTATTTCGTCCAGTTCGTTGAGTGAATTTTCGAAAATATGGCCAAGGATATTTACGTCCACTTCGCTGGCAAAGTCGTAACCAGAGAGTCTAAGCGTGTGCCGGTAAAGCAACTCATCCTCGATTTTCAGGCCATCAAGCAA
>CAJAXK010000095.1 GCA_903946925.1 uncultured Bacteroidales bacterium
GGAAACAGAGAAATTGGTTTTTACCGTCGAAAATTACATTAAACGAAACCCAACTGTATTAAGCGAAGAATCTGGCGGATTCGGCCTTCAAAACATTAAACGCAGGCTGGGATTGCTTTATCCTGATAAACATGAGCTAAAAATTAACCTCACTGACGAAAAATACAAGGTTGAACTTACAATCGTGAATTAGGGACTGTTCATTATGTCGGATTTTAATGATATTTACGATGTACGAATGACGATTGACGACCTGGTTAATAAAGCAAATAAAATTAGTAAGGAACTTTAGGCATTTTAGGCACTCATAACATTAGGCACTAATTATATACACCAACTGCAATCAAACCATGAAGATAAATTGTATAGCCATCGACGACGAGCCTCTTGCACTCGATATTATAAAGGCTTACTGTGCAAAACTACCTTTCCTGAACCTTGTTGGCACATTCAGCAATGCATTGGACACGCTGGCTTACCTGCGCGACAACACGGTTGATCTTATGTTCCTGGATATACAAATGGAGGAACTTACGGGGATACAACTGCTTAATTCGCTAAAAAACAAACCTTTTGTAATTTTTACAACAGCGTATGACCAATATGCCATTCAGGGTTTCGACCTCGATGTGCTGGACTATATGCTGAAACCTATCCCTTTTGAACGGTTTGTTAAAGGGGCAAACAAAGCATTGGAGCAAATGCAGAACTTGCCAGTTTCCAATCCAAGCGAAAAGAACGAGAAGCAGAGCGCACAAACAGGCAATACTTTTTTCTTTGTAAAAACCGAAACACGTATAGAAAAAGTAATGGCTTCGGAAGTGTTGTTTGTTGAAGGCATGGGCGATTACTGGCGCATTGTTACCAAAAGCCGCCGCATAATGACACTTATGAATGCCAAAGGCATCGAAGAAATACTGCACGAACCTGCTTTTTGCAGGGTGCATAAATCGTTTTTTGTGGCTATTGATAAAATTGAATTTGTTGAACGCAAGCAGATTAAAATTGGCGAACTGTTAATACCTATCAGCGATACCTATCAGAAAAATTTCTTTGAGCTGATTGATAAGCATAAAATGATGTGAGTTGAGGGGTTGGGTTTTGGGGATTAGGGGTTGGGGATTGCGGATTTCGGATTCGGGATTGCGGATTGGTGTGCTAAATATGTTTTGTCCTTCGTAAAATGCGATTTGTCCTTCGTAAAATGCAATTTGCCATTCGTTATATTCATTTTATCATTCTTCAAATACATTTTATCCTTCTTCAAATATATTTTATCCTTCGTTAAATTCATTTTATCCTTCATCAAATACATTTTATCCTGCTTCAAATACATTTTAGCATTTTTAAAATACATTTTATCCTTTTTGTAATCCGTTTTGCCATTCTTCAAATACGTTTCGCCCTTTGTTAAATGAATTTGGTGGCGTTTGCAATGTTTTTTTACCGCAAAGGCGCAAAGGGGGCGCAAAGAAAAAAGCAAGGTTTTGGGGAGAAATAAAATTTATGTTTGGATTGCAGAAAAAAGGTTGCGGGTGGCTGGGTTGAACCTTCGATGATTGAAATAAGGTGGCATAAATCAGGTGTTGCCGATCATTGAATAAAAATGAAAAATTAATTTGGCTATGTGCTTTCTGAATTACTAATATCCGCTATCTTTACTGCGTTTTAATCCTGACATATTGTAGGTTAAGCTTCACCCAATTATTAAACTTCTAAATCAATCGCCATGAAAGATGTATTTGTAAGAAAATTGAAAATGTACCGCAACGTTCAGTCGGTGTTAACAGCAAGAAAACCAATTTGGGAAAACTTTGTGCCTTTTGTAACTACGGCAGCGGGACTGGATGCATTGACCGGGAATATTGATGCAAAAAGCAATGAATTTAAAGGATCTAAAAGCCTGAGCAAAGAAAAAGAACAGGCAAGCCTAACAATGCGCACGGCGGCATTGGTTATTTGTGGTGCCGGTAGCGCTTATGCCAGTATGCAAAAGGACGATGGGCTGAAAGAGAAATTTAATTTTAGCAAAAGTGAACTTAAAAAGGGCAACGAAATTGAAATTTATAGTCGTTGCTTAAGCATTGCAAAAGCAGCCGAACCCATATTGCAAAAATTGGTTGACTTTAATATGCCCGGAGACCAAATTACTGTGTTAAACGATGCTGCCGCTGCTTTTAATGCATTGCTCTCGGCCCCACGCAGCGTAATTAAAAGCGATAAAAGCACCAATGAAGAATTGGAAAAACTGTTCCGCGAATGCGATGTCTTGCTTAACGACCAAATAGATAAAATGATGTTAACTTTCGAAAACAGCCAAGCCGATTTTTACACCGAATATACCAATGCAAGGGCAATTGGTGGATGGGGGAAAGGGAAGAAAGAAATGAAAGGAGAAGGTGTAATTGATAATAGTTGATTGCACGAGCATAGCGGATTTAATGATTATAATTTTACAAGGATTAGTAAGGAGGATTGTGGCGGATTAAAGAAATCATATCCTCTTTCTTTGACTAGGATAATACAATATGGCTGTTTAATTAAATTTTAAAAAAATAATCATGAAAAAAATTATTATCATCTCAATTTTAGCCTTCATATTTATTGGCTCATGTTTTTCACAAGTAATAAGAAGGGAAATCTTTCCTTACTTACATCCTTTGAAAGATAGCGTGAAAGTCTATGAAAATGAAAGAATCAATTATTTCGCAAGGTATATTTCGAAAGGGGACAGTTTAAGATTTATTAAAGATACTTACGCTTATATCGAGCCTTATGAGAAAATGTATGTTGTAAGTGTTTATAAGAATTCCTGCAATTGTTCTGTGAATGGGTATGTTTTCGCAAAAGAATCTATAATTAGTCCCGGCACTTTTGACACATTAACGAAACAAGATATTATTGGTTTTTTAGAGGAGGATACACTACAATTTAACCCTTGTGAATTCTATACTTTTGAAGAAAACATCTCTAGACTTAAAGAAAAATATAATTTGGTCTGTGATGATTTAACAATAGGTAGAATATACAGTAGCTTTTATAAAACTAAAAATATCTTTGAGCTAATTAACACTTTGAAAAAAAACAATATACCATTATATCTTTATAAAGCTGAAATAACTTTGAATATTATAGGCAATCCGGAAGTTACTGTTGATGTAACCAATATAAGTAAAAATGAAATTGATGCATTTGATATAGATGTATACTGCTATAATCGATATGGCCAACCAGTCAAAAAGTTCTCAACTGGTTCAAATATTTGTTATTGCACAAGCCAAGATGTAATAAATGTAGGTAGCAAACAAAGTGGCACCTGGACACTTCATGGCCAAGAATTGACTACAAATGTTAAGGTTTTCTTATCTAAAGTTCATTTTACAAATGGCAAAACGCTTGTTATTTCTAATAAACAGCTAACGAAGATTGAAGGAAAATTAGATTAAATTATTATCCTGGAATTCATATTTATCAACTAACACTTCAGCCCACCAAAAAATTCTAAAGTATGGAATTTATCATAAAAATAGCAAACAATTTTGTAAGAGACCATTTAAGCCATTCTGTTTTGAAATACGAAGATATAATTGATTTGGCAAAAAGCAAGTTATATGAAATTGATAATCAGTTGGAAAAAATTAAATTTGTCAATGTTATTCTTGAAGCAAATAATAAAGCTTTTGACAGACACAAACCTAAATGTGATTCCCCTGAAACCTGCTTGACAAATTTAGGACATGAATCTATAAATTATTTTTTACTCCAAGAGTTAGTCAGACAAGGTGTTCAAATTAGTAATAATACTTTTACAAACTATGAGAAAATCAGTACTGAGACAAAGCTTGATAAGATTTTAAGTGATATTGAGGAACTTAAAATGGGGCATCAGATCATCTATGATGATCTCATAAAAGAATTAAATGAGTTGAAAGAGTTATTTTTTCTTGGCAAAAAAAATTGGCATCAATTATTGGCTGGGAAGTGTTTGTCTATGGTAGCAAGCGGAATTATTAGCGAAACGATTTCAAAAGAGATAATAAATTCGATTTCAACAGCTACAAAACTTTTATAAAAATAGTGGTTTACCTTTTCAAATATCGATTTACAATTATGTAATAATATCCCAGAATTTCATCATCTTCAATTAATCATTATACTTGTGGCATTAATAACTAATTCTTTTGTATCCTTTAATACGCATCAATACCTTAATCAATTGACAATCCCTTCCTTTATCAGATGAACCCCCTTTCAAACTCCCGCCGGGCAACCTTGCTATTAACAACTGCCTTTATAATCCACAATGCGGAAGAAGCTTTATTTATTTGCCGGTATCCGGTTGTGAAACTGGTTTCGTTTATTAAGCCATTAAGTTGTGGGCAATTTTTGGTTGCGGTTTCTATTATTACGTTGGTTGTTTTATTGGCGGTAACAACTGCAATGCAAACCAAAAACCGGGATTTGTACCTTTTTATTACATCATCAATCGCTGCAGCTTTGGTACTGAATGCTGTTGTACCTCATCTAATTATGGCAATTTATACTTTACATTATACACCAGGCCTGGCGAGTACTGTATTGCTTAATGTTCCATCAGGGCTTTGGGTTATTGGGATAAACAGCCGGATTTATGCAAACCGTAAAAAAATGCTAAAGCATATTGGATGTGGACTAGCTATCGGATATTTGATTTTTATAGTAACGACTGTGCTTGTCAAAATTTTCATTTAGAATAATTTACCTTTTATTCACCTGCCAAACCATCTTGTTTTTGTAATTTCGTTGTCAAATCAAAAAACGGATGAACAAGTATTACTTTTTAGGTGCCTTTCTTATAATTTCGTTGTTTTCCGTAGCCCAAAGCAATGGTTATAAAATGGGAAGTGCCAACTACCAACAGTTTTTGCCCGGTATCATCCCAACGGCTTTTGATAGCATTTACCAACTTAATTTACAGGAGCTTAGTCTGCCCGAAAACCTGAAAAATTCGGCTTTACCTTACAAGGTTGATAATTCCAAAAACCCATTTCTCAGGCCGGTATTCACGCAAATTGGGGCTTCGTGCGGACAAGCTTCGGCCATTGGCTACAACTTTACGTATGAAATGAACCATTCCCGCAATCTGCCTGCCGACACATCCATAAACCAATATCCAACCCATTTTGCCTACAATTTCGAAAATACAGGCTGGGAGTATTTCGGTGTTAGCTATTTCCACAGTTTCGATGTATTGAAGAAATGCGGTACCATGAACGTGCAGGATTATGGTGGATTAACGGATAACGGCAACCGCTGGATTTCGGGATATGATGCGTATTATCATGGGATGTCAAACCGTATTGAAGATGTTTTTACCATAAAAACCAATAGCCCGAAAGGGATTTTAACACTTAAAAACTGGGTTTTCAACCATTTGGGCGAATCTGCTTATGGTGGTGTTGCCTCATTTTATTCAGGCTACAGCGTTGAAAACCTGCCTTATGGAACACCGGAACAAGGCCGTCCGGTTGCTACCAATTTTACGGCACCTGCCACACATGCCATGTGCATAGTTGGCTACAACGAC
>CAJAXK010000096.1 GCA_903946925.1 uncultured Bacteroidales bacterium
CATTCAAAAAGCGTTCAACGAGGGCGATGGCTGGGATACAGGTTTGGCGCGTTTGTACGAATTGCTTTCGCAGGATTTCCTTTACAGCGACCCATCGAAGCTCATTACTTTTGCCGACAACCACGATATTGAACGCATGTACCCTGTGTTAAAAAGTGTTGAAAACGTTAAAATGGCCTTGGCTTTCCTTGCCACAACACGCGGTATGCCAATGCTTTATTATGGAACGGAAGCCCTGAGCGACCGAGGTACTTTAGAAGGCGATCCAGGAAAGCGAAAAGATTTTCCCGGTGGATGGAAAGGCGATAAAACCAATATATTCACCGGCGATAACCTCAGCAATGAGCAAAAGGAAGTTTTGGATTACACATCAAAACTGTTCACCTGGCGCAAAAGCAACACAGCGGTGCAGCAAGGGAAACTTACCCATTTTATCCCCGAAAACGGTATTTACGTGTATTTCCGCACCCTTGAAAAAGAATCCGTAATGGTTATCGTGAACAACAACAAGGAAACCAAAACATTGGAAACCAAACGTTTTGACGAAAACATCAAAGGTTTCAAGCGGGGGAAGGATGTAATGGATGGAAACAAGCTTAAAGACCTCAGCAACATTGAAGTTCAAAGCAAAAGCGTTAAAATTATCGAACTTTCGAAATGAAAAATCTGACCCGCTTCGTGGGAATCGTCGCATTCCTGTTCATTTACCAGCTTTCGTTTGCCCAACTCATCTGGCTGAAGCCGGAAAATCCTTCGCTTACCGATTCGGCAACTTTGTTTTTTAACGCCGCCGAAGGCAACAAAGCTTTGATTGACTTGCAGGGTGATGTTTACCTGCACACCGGGGTGATTACCAACCGAAGCCTTGATGGCCACGACTGGAAATACGTGGTTGGCAATTGGGGAACTGACGACAAAAGCGTGCTAATGAAACGGGAGGGCAAAAACCTCTACTCTTTCCGTTTTGTGATAAAATCATATTACAAACTTCTGCCCGAAGATGTTGCCAACCAATTGGCTTTTGTTTTCCGCAACCAGGACGGGACCATAGTAGGCAAAACCAAGGAAAACGAGGACATTGTAATCCCGGTAAACGGGTACAAGCCTAAAACACAAGAAAGTGCCAATTCAAATAAAGAATTGCATAAACTCACCAAGGTTGAGCAACTTGCAGCCTCATGGAATATTTATCTTGAAAAAGGCGTGGTTACGATCCGCCCATTTAGCGAAAGCGTGGTAGAAGTTGCCTTTTTGCCCGACGGCTCAACAAAACCTGATCCTTCGCATTCTGTTATCATGCAGCCTGCTAAGGTAACACTCAGCTCGGAGAAAACCAGTTCGGGATATACTTTGCACAACGGTGGAATGACAATAACTGCTAATGCCGATCCCTTTTATCTGACCTATATTTACAAAGGCGACACTTTGTTAGCTGAGGAAAGCGGATTTTTTAACAAACCGGGCAACAGTGGCGTACGCTTCGCGCTCAAAACCAACGAAAAAGTATATGGCACCGGCGAACGTGCCATGCCCATGGACAGGCGCGGTAAAAAACTCCAATTGTACAACCGTCCATTTTATGCGTACGAATATGGGGCTGCTATGCTCAATTATTCAGTGCCCATGACCATTTCGTCGCGCAAGTATGCC
>CAJAXK010000097.1 GCA_903946925.1 uncultured Bacteroidales bacterium
ATAGAACAATAGAACAATGGAACAATTGAACATTCGAACAATAGAACAATTGAACGCGAAGCATTGAACCCTTGAACGCGAAGCATTGAACATTTGAACAATGGAACATCTGAACAATAGAACAATAGAACATTCGAACAATAGAACAATAGAACATTCGAACAATTGAACCCTTGAACGCGAAGCATTGAACATTAAACGTGAAGCATTGAACCTTGAACAACTTCACCCCAATCCATTCTAAAAAAAATAATATTTCACTATTGATTTTCAATACTTGTTATTCATATCTTTATCGAATAAAAAAACTCATATATGGCAAGGGTAGTAGTATTAGGTGCAGGCATTTCGGGACACACCGCTGCACAGATTTTGAAACGCAAACTGGGCAAAAACCATGAGATAATCGTGATAAGCCCGAATACAAAATACCAATGGATCCCATCTAATATTTGGGTTGGAATCGGGCAAATGACTGCAAAAAATGTAACTTTCGAGTTGGCCCCGGTGTATAAAAAATTAGGTATTGAATATAAACAAGCCAAAGCCACCGCCATATTTCCTGAAGGCAACGCCGAAAAAACAAAGCAATTTGTGGCGATAGAATATACCTCGCAGGATAAAACCGGGCAAACCGATAAGATAGAATTTGATTATCTGATAAATGCCACCGGCCCAAGGCTTAATTTCGGGGCAACCGAAGGCTTAGGCCCAGAAGGCTTCAGCGAATCTGTCTGCACATACCAACATGCCGGCCATGCATGGGAAAAGCTTCAGGTATCGCTCGATAAAATGGCAAAGGGCGAAAAACAGCGTTTCCTTATTGGCACAGGCCACCCAACTGCAACCTGTCAGGGAGCTGCATTTGAATACGCTTTGAACGTCGCATTCGAAATAAATAAACGCAAACTCAACGACAAAGCCGAGATTACATGGATTACCAACGAATACGAAGTCGGTGATTTTGGCATGGGCGGTGCATTTATTAAAAAAGGGGGTTATGTTACTTCTACCCGTATTTTTACCGAATCCATACTTTCGGAATATGGGATAAAATGGATAAAACGCGCTGGTATCACCAAAGTTGAAAAAAACAAAGCCCATTACCAAACCCTCGATGGCGAAACCCATGAACAGGAATTTGATTTTGCGATGCTTATACCTGCTTTTGCAGGTGTTGGGATCAAAGCTTTTGCCAAAGATGGCAGCGAAACCACTGCTGATTTGTTTGCGCCAAGTGGTTTCATGAAAGTAGATGCCGATTATAAGGCAAAAGATTTCGAGGATTGGTCGATAGCCGATTGGCCTTCGGTATATCAAAGCCCTAAATTCGACAATATTTTTGCCGCCGGTATTGCATTTGCGCCTCCTCATGCCATCTCAAAACCCATGACGAATAAAAATGGGCTTTCCATTTTCCCAACACCACCACGCACAGGGATGCCATCCGGAATTATGGGCAAAGTTGTCGCACTTAATATTGCCGAACGCATTTTAACAGGAAGCAAGGAATTGAAACACAAAGCCTCGATGGGCAAAATGGGTGCCGCATGTATCATTTCGTCCGGATATGGGCTACGCGATGGCATGGCAGCAACCATGACTGTTTTCCCTGTTGTACCTGATTACGAAAAATACCCAAAATGGGGCCGCGACATAAGCTACACCATGGGCGAACCCGGATTGGCAGGACACTGGATTAAGTTGGTTCTACATTTTATGTTCATTTACAAAGCTAAAGCATTGCCTTTTTGGTGGATGATTCCGGAATAGCGTGTGGTGAGTAATGAGCGGTGAATAATGAGCGGTGAGTGGTGAGTACTGAAGTAAAGAAATTTTTAAATTGGCAATCCACAACCCTAACTATTTTCTGTCCTATCATGAAATAGGTTGACAAGAAGTTTAGTTCATAACTTTACAATTTGTCAAAAATGGGACAGAACAAAGTGCGACGCACCTTCAGTGAACCTTTCAAGCGGGAGAAGGTTAAAATGCTTGAAGATAGACAAA
>CAJAXK010000098.1 GCA_903946925.1 uncultured Bacteroidales bacterium
AATTGCCAACCACGTTTTGCTTCCTTGTTTGTTAAGATGTTGTTATCCTGTATAGTGTTGGTTTGTCCAAAAATACCAACCGAAAATATCAGGAGGGGAAGCAGGGATGCTATTTGTTTCATAGTTATTGTTTTTTTGATTTTTGATGGCTAAGCTACGGTGAGGGTTTTTATAAGTTGTCAAAAATACAAAAATCAACTTTTGTTAGGAGCTTGAAAGGGATAAAAGTGATTTTGATTAAATTTATTTTTTTGCAGGACAGAGGGGGCGATACATTACATTATTTTAATTCCAGGCTTTTATTGGTAGTTAGCCTATTTTATTTTTGCCCATGCTTTTGCAAACGATTGCGAAAACGATTTCTATAAAAAAGATATTTATTTTCCAGTAGGCGTGTAAAAACAATTTTGATACTATGTAGAAAATATTTAGTTTTGTGATGGCTAATGAATTGTAAACTAACAAATTCAATTTATTGGAATTGCATCCAATCATGGCAACCGCATCTTTCTTTGAATTTCAAAAGATAAAAACCAAACCAATAACGCAAATTAACACCAACTAAAAGTTAAACCCATGAAAAAAAATCTACCTACCCTTGCAGGAAAAGCATTTCGGCTTTTTCAGCTTCTATGTATTTCATTTGTAATCCAAGTCTTTATTGTAGATTCGGTGCAGGCACAAATCTGGAGGCCCGAAGGGCTTAATATGCCCGGTGCTTGGAACGGATGGACAAATCCACCTGCCAATAATCTGGCATTAGCCAGCAGCACACAAGTCCCCGGTGGCAAGATAACTATTGATACCGTTGGGACAACACGCTGGAAAACAATATTCAGTGTTGCAGCCACCGGTGGGGATTTGGTAGGCGGTACCTACGCTTGGTTGTTCACAAGCGGACCGTCGAGTGGGGCATTCAACAATAAATGGGCTGGTGTTAATGTGGTTATGAACACACTTCAAACTTATGTTTATCAGGGAGCCGCCGACAACAATATTACAATTGTTAATGGGAAATGGTATTCAGTCAATTGGGAAGACAAGGGATATATGAGCAGTAAAGCAATTTTTATGGAAAGCAGCGCATTGCCGGTGAACATTGTTTCTGTTTCAGTGCCTGTTTCAGTTAGCCCTAACACAGCTACCCCCATAACGGTTACAACTTCAGCAGCAAAAAGTGCCGAAGAAATAATCTATTTACGTTACACCACCGATGCCTGGGCGACATCTGTTGCTTTACCCGTTACCATGAGTGGAACAAGCGGAACAGTTGATTTGCCCGGCCAAGCAAGCGGTACCACAGTATCTTATTATGCCCTTTCTTCAACTGTTACTGGTTTAAGCACCGATTTCGATTTGTGTACAATTTACCTTAACAACAATTTGGGTGCAAATTATTCATATTCAATTGCTGCACCAACCCCAACAATTACATGGGCTAACCTGCAGGAACCCGAAAGCGGCGATATTGAAACCGGCGAAACGTTTGAAGTTTATGGACAGGCTTATATTCCTGGGGTAACAGGCCAGGATACATCGGCTCCCGGATTGCAAGCATGGGTAGGATATAGTGCTTCCAATACCAATCCGAATACTTGGACCAACTGGATTTTAGCTGATTACAACGGCAGTGATGGAAATAATGATGAATTTTTTGCCGATTTGGGTGCAGTTATTCCTTCGGCTGGGACATACTACTATGCTACCCGTTTCCAGTTGAATGTTGATCCTTATGTTTACGGAGGCTACAACGGAGGTTTTTGGGATGGCACAACTAATATCAGTGGCATACTTACCATTACCGACCCCATTCCAGATCCTGATTTTGAATGGGTTAACCTACAATATCCTGATACAGGAACTATAGTTTTGCAAGAGGATTATATAGTGTATGCCCAAGCTTATATACAAGGTGTTACTGGGCAGCCAACTCCAGCCCCCGGTGTTCAGTGTTGGATTGGTTTCAGCACAACCAATTCAAATCCAAATACATGGAATAATTGGGTTCCGGCAGCTTATGCCAATGCAGTTGGGAACAACGATGAATTTACGGCAAACATTGGCACCCAGCTTCCTGCAACGGGAACTTATTATTATGCAAGTCGTTTCCAGTTAAATACCGGTAGTTATTTTTATGGCGGCTACTCGGATAGTGGCGGCGGTATTTGGGATGGTAACGACAACGTTTCGGGTGAGGTAATCGTGAATGCACCGATTGTTAAATTCCCGGTTCTTTTTACAATAATAGATGGAACCCAATTAAATACAAATATCAAATTTAAGGGTTCAATGACTGCGTGGGATACAGTAAGCATGATTCCTAATAACCATACTTGGACTCTTACCCTGGACCTTTTGCCCGGAACTTACGAGTGGGGCGCCATTGAAGATGATGGGACAGCTAATGGGTTATGGCTGATTGCAGGTACAAATAACCTTAGCGTAACTTTGGATAATTCGGGAAGCATCACTGGTACTGTTACTTATACCACTTTGATTACCACGGGTGTTGAAGAACCAAAAACTGTTTGTAATGCATTTCCTAACCCTACCGATGGCGATTTGAATGTTCAACTCTTGGAGAAGGCTTCATTGGTTTTATTCGACCTAAATGGAAAAAAGCTTTATTATACTAAAGATGCAACTGGTGATCAGCAAATTGATATGAGTGACTTTAATTCGGGGGTATATGTTCTCGAGATCCATTCCGGAAATTCAATTCAGCATCAGCGTATTGTGAAGAAATAAAAGGTCAATGTCCACTAGTATGTGACAGAAACTTGAGTTCGCTGAGAGAACACCAATATCAGGAAACGCCACTAAGACACGAAGGTACAAAGTTTCACAAAGCTTGTTGTTCAGTGTTATAAACTTCGTGAACTTAGCGAAGCGATATCACGAACACCTTAAAAATAAGCAATTGTGAGTAAACTTAGAGATTTAGTGTCTTTGTGGCAAAAAAAGATTTTTCTAAGGGAACTCAACAAAGGATGAAGCAGGGAATAAACCTTGTATCATCCTTTACTTATCAGATATTTTCAAACAGTATTTTGAATGTGCTAAAAAATTAAATGATGGAAACTTTACGTTTTAAAACAAACCTGAAATGCAGCGGTTGCGTTGGTAAAATCGCTCCCGGACTTGACGAAATGGACACTATTGAGAAATGGAGTGTAGATATCGAAAGCCCTGATAAAGTATTGGAGATAGAAGCCTCAGAAGATATTTCGGACGAGGTACTTGAAAGCATAAAAAAAGCCGGCTATCAGATTAGCCAGCTTTAAAATGTTTTTAGTGGTTTAGCCTAAGCGGTTTGCAATTATTTGCCAATCAACCAATTGCCAGAAAGCGTTAACATAATCTGGCCTGCGGTTTTGGAAGTCGATATAATAAGCATGTTCCCACACATCGCAAGTCAGTATTGGCTTCAATCCATCACGCATTGGGTTAGCGGCATTTCCAGTTGTAACAATTGAAAGATTTCCGGCTGCATTTACAACAAGCCATGCCCATCCCGAACCAAATTGGTTTACGGCTGCTTCGTTGAACTTAGTTTTAAAAGCTTCGAATGAACCAAATTCCTTTTCTATCAGATCAAGTAATTTTCCGGTAGGGGCTGTACCCCTTTTTGCTGAAAATCCTTCCCAATAGAAAGTATGATTCCAAACCTGTGCTGCGTTGTTAAAAATCCCGCCTTCGGCTTTCATGATGATTTCTTCGAGGCTTGCATTTTCAAAAGCTGTACCCGGAACCAGGGTGTTAAGCTTGGTAGCATACGCCTGATGGTGTTTCCCATAATGGAATTCGATGGTTTTTGCGCTTATTACTGGCTCTAAAGCCTCTGGCGCATAAGGTAATGCTGGAAGTTGAAATGTCATAATGGTTTGTTTTTAAGTGTTTTACATTAATTTATTTGAAGGCTATTTTTCAAAAGTTGTTGAGTGGGTAGCGCTGTTCCCTTTCTCGTCTTCAAGATAGAGAACAAAAGTGTTTTTACCCGTTTCTGCCATTTTATCAAATTTGTAGGCCATATGTTTGTTTTTCGAATCCCATTCAACCAAAACCCATTTATCGTTTACTGTTCCTTTATACGTTTTGATTCCTGAAAAATTATCGGAAACAGTAAATTTTAGCGAAGTTTTGCTTTTGTTGTTTTCAGCATAAGGCCTGATGGTAGGTGCAATTGTATCCACCACTACGGCAAACCCATCAAAAGTATTGGTAGTAGTGGAAACATATCCGTTTTCGTAACTACCACCGGCTGAACTTCGTTTGCCATTTTTACCGACCCGTGCAATCAAAGCTTTGGATTGTAAATGCTGGGGCAAATTAGTTGGTTTAATGGATACTTTAATCCTGGTATGTAACGGTATTTCAGCATGATGCAAATAATGCACATTTGAATAATATCCATTTCCATCCGATGTTTTCCTGTACGCGAAAACTATATCTTCGTAAAGGCTTCCTGCCGGGAACTCGACTTTCAAATCATTCGATTCAAATTTATTGATTTTATTGTATTTGAACGAGATATTTGAATCGGAATCGGCAATAAACGGAACTTGTATAAAGCCTGCCGGTTTGAGTGGCTTGACCCAAAATTTGAGGTTCATGGAGTTTCCTTCAACATCACTTACCAAAATATTGATTTCGCGGGTTTTGTTATCGGTTATGGCTAACACGCCCCTGTTGGCTTCGCTAATGAAGAAACTCAATTTATTGCCAGGCAATCTCTTCGATTTTAGTATCCTGTTTCCGGTTTTGAAATTTTCGGCATAATCGATAGAAGCATTAACATACCTGCTTTCGGCAAAGGCAAAACTATCGCAAACCATTGTAAAAAATTCTGTGCTGTCAACAAGCATCCGAAGACCGTAAAACCCATTCCTGTTGCTGGCACTTTGGTTAAAATCGAATGCCTGCACACCAAAACTAAAATTTCCCCAGAGCAAAACCGTGTCTTTGGTGGCAAGGCGATACTCATGGCTGCCTGATTTTTTAAGGTACAACCGTATTGGGTCATTTGATTTTCCGATAAAACTATTGTCGTTCTCAGGATAAATTTTTAAAAAATCAATCATAGGAGGGTACTTGTCCTGAATATTTAACCCAAATAGTAATGGGTTAATAATGTTTTCGGTTGCTGTGTTGCGGATTTCAAAGTGAAGATGAGGGCCTCCCGATGATCCTGAATTTCCTGCATACCCGATAATCTGCCCTTTTTTAACACGGATAATTTCTTTTCTGTTTTTTGGGAACAGATCAACTTCGAAACTTTTGACTTTATACTGGTTGGCCCTTAAATAGGTAGTAATTGTATCATTATACCCGTTCAAATGGGCGTAAACTGATGTAAATCCGTTTGGGTGGTCGATATAAAGGGCGTTGCCAAACCCAATCGGCGAAACCTTGATACGGGAAACAACACCATCGGCCACAGCAAAAACCGGTAAGCCAACTTTTCCTTGTACCGAGAAATCAATACCAGAATGGAAGTGGTTGGGCCGCACCTCGCCGAATGACCCTGTTAAGGCAAGGTCAATAGCAAGTGGTGAAGCAAAATATCCTTTTGGAATTGCGACTTGACCAAACAACTTTGTTAACGACGTGAGTATGAGTAGAAAAACTATAACTTGAGTTTGAAATTTCATTTTACAAACGTACTATTTACGGTGGTGAAAAACAATTTGAATGAAATATTTGTATGATAAATTTGAGGTTTTCAGATTATTTTATCATAAGTATATTGATGTTAAATCCTGTAAACCAATCGAATATATTTTTGGTGAAAGGTTTTTTAAACACAAAGGACTTTTTAAACAAATTTCGATATAGTATGGGTTTAGCCCATTTTTGGTTGCATTTAACTTTAAAGGGAAAATCATGGTATGGTTTTTGTCAATTTGGGATATTTAGGATTAAAATCATTTTTAAACCAATTTCTTAAAACCAGTGCTATGAATAAAGTAAAATTTTTATCAAGTATGATTCTGCTGCTTATTATTGGGGTAGCTGGAACAGCAAAAAGCGGTAATGATGAAAAGCTTAATCTGCCGGGGGATAACCTGAACTTATATGCGGTTTTGAACCTTTTTCAGCAATCGGAAACACTCGAAGGATTTGAAAAAGACCTGAATGCCGAGGATTCGAAAATCAACAATCTTGACCTGAATGGGGATGACCAAATAGATTATATTAAAGTTGTGGATAACGTTGATGGCGATGTACATACGATTGTATTACAAGTTGCGATGAGCAAGATGGAAAACCAGGATGTGGCAGTATTTACGGTTCAGAGGGATTCGAAAAACCAGGTACAGATCCAACTTATTGGTGACGAGGAATTGTATGGAAAAGATTACATTATTGAGCCAATATACAGCGATGTGGTAGCAAACGAAACCCCTAATCCGGGATATGTCGGTAATACAACCACTGTTCAAAAGGAAACAATTGTTGTAAACAAAACTACGTATGTTGAAGTGGCAAGCTGGCCTGTGATTACCTATATTTATGTTCCAACCTATACTGTATATCGTTCACCTTGGTATTGGGGTTACTACCCAGCCCACTGGAATCCTTGGCGTCCATACTATTACGATTATTATTATGGATATCACTACAATTATCATAACCACTATTACGGGCATTATCACCACAGTCATTACAATCGATATCCGCATTATCACGATCATTATTATAATGGCCACCGCTCGTATTCCAACAAGGTTAATCAAAGGCGTGAAAGTGGAATGTATAAAAACACCTATTCACGTCCTGAAACCAGGCAACAAGGTACGGCAGATTTTAACAAGAAATATCCAAATGGTTACCGTCCAACCGAGAGGCCGGGTAATACAAACAATAATGCCCGACCTGCAACAAAACCAACCACACCTACAAATGGAAGCCGGCCTGCTACCAAGCCAAGCACAAACAGCAATGGGGCGAGGCCGACCACCAAGCCAGGCACAACCGGCAGTGGGGCGAGGCCAAGTGCAAAACCGGGTTCAACCAATAATAATACCCGTCCAAGTGTAAAACCTGCTACCAACGACAAACAAACTCGTCCTGCCAGCCCACAGGGGAACAATTCTAATTCAACTCGCCCAGCCACAACAAAACCTTATAGCCGACCAAATCCAATAACGCCTGCAATAAAATCGGATGTAAACAAAATAATATCCCGACCGGAAAACAAACCGAACTCCAAACCCCGGCCTTCGACCGCTCCTTCAACAAAACCCAATGCCTCGCCAACAAATAGACTCACTAAAACCCCTGCATCAAAACCTGCTGTAAATCAATCCAAAACAGAAAATCCAAGCAAGCGGTAAGGCTTTTGCAGAAATATTTTTCTACATAACATTGTGTTGAATGAATTCCAATCAATGCACCAGCCAAACATTTCTTCTAAACAAGATTGTACTTAGCATTGATTTTTAAAATGTAATTCCTATGGTTCTTTTATCAATAAAAAACCCGCTTTCCTCATCAGGAAGCGGGTTTTTAAATTAGAAGTTAACAGCTTATGCCAACACCGAATTTTGTTTGCGGAGGGCATACCAACGGCTGATGCCATAAACCATGGCAAGGGCAATCAGTATATAAATACCATCGCCGATTGGGGCGCCGGAACCGATTGATCCGCCACCTGGATCGCCACCACCTGGAAGGCCGCCTCCACCTGGATCAGGGTCTGGCTGAGCCATTACGCTGGTCGAAAAGCTGAGCAATGCCAGTACAGCTATTGCAACAACATATTGAATTTTTCTTTTCATGTGCATTGTTTATTTTTAACGGGTTACATGGAATACGCCATAAAATAGTTTTCGGTTGGAAAGAAAACCCTCACATGGCTATTTCATATTTAATTGGTTTAATTAGAGTTATAGATACTTCCCGGCATTTGCATACCGGGGAGTCGATTGGTTTATTTGATAAACACTTTTTGGTTTACTGTTGCTTTTGCAGTAACTACCTTAACCATATAAGCTCCAACAGCTACCTGCAATGGAATGGTTGTTTTAGCCTGGCTGCTTAAACTGCTGTGTGCCAGTTCGCGGCCTGCCATATCATATACCCATACTTCGCCTGCAAGAGCAGTTGAATTGTTGATTACAACATTGCTTACAAAGCTGTAAACTGAAATTCCACTGTTGGTTGGATCGTTGATGCCTGTTGTGGATTTGAAGTGCAGTTTGAAACGGTTTGCATCATCGGTTGCATCGTAATTGAAACTGTAAACAGCATTTTTGCGCAAATCCTGTTTGGTGTTCAGTTTCAAGTCTTCGAGTACGATTGGGGTTGAATAATCGAAAGTCTCGATTCCTGTAGCATTGAGGCTGTATTGGCCTGTGGTGTTACATTTGAAACCTACGTTTACTACTTCGTTCCCTTCCATTGGAAGTTCATTAATAGCAAGTGATTCGTTGCTTGTGGTACTGTAGAGTTGAGGTGTTTCTTCCGATCCCCACATTTTCAAAGCATCAAACTGGCTGTCGTAAGTTGATGTTGCATTATCGTTGAAATGAACATACATCTGGTCATCAGATCCGTTTCCGGTTACTTCAAGTGCAAGTACATTGGCTACACTTTCTTTGAAGAATGGTGCTGAGCTGTGTA
>CAJAXK010000099.1 GCA_903946925.1 uncultured Bacteroidales bacterium
GATTATAAAAACAATACCCTTACCGTCCGGCTGCACTCTTTATCAACGCCAAGAGCCAACCAGGCGGTCAAACAACTTTGTGTTTTGTTAAACCAAACGGAACCCTGTTTCCCAAATACAAATCTGATGTTGATTTACGAATCAGTCGCAGTTTAGTTTGCGATAGTCTTGGAGGTCTGAATCTAGTACTGGATTATCAGGTATAACCAATTGATAAAGAATTAGGTATCACCTTACAATATGGCTACGCAAGGCTAACGTTTCTGCTACAAACAAAACTTAGGTTGGCTTAACCCTTTTAGAATCGAATATTTGGCAAATTGAATAGAATCATACAGCAATATTCGATTCTCAGGGAATGGAACAAAACTGTTTATTTCTGAATTATAATTGAAAAACTTATTTCCAAATATGAATGGTATAGAAGCAAATTTATCAAAATCATATTGGGAAATCTATAACTGTTCTTATGGAAAAAACACTAATGGGCAATCGCACAAAAGAAGTTGAAACCAGATAAAAAAGCACACTTCTATTATTTTAAAATTTCTCACCTCTTTTCGATTGTTCCATCAGCATAACGGGCAATCCTTCCTTCGGTTCGGTTATGGACAGGATCTACCCTATCCCAAGGCCAGCCGCCAAACTGGGTATTCCTGTAATCAGAAAATGTTTCCCTGATTTCATTTTCGGTTGTCATTACAAATGGGCCATATTGCACCACAGGCTCGCCTATTGGTTCGCCTTCCAATAACAGCAAATAGCTTTCTTCTTTGCCATTGCTGATCGTGATCCTATCGTTTCCTGATAATTTTACTCGTGTAGAAGCTGGGATTTCCTTTCCGTCAATGGTTATAAGATGCAAACCTTGGTAAAAATACAAGTTCCTTAACAGCGTTTCCGAAACCGCTGGCAAAGTAAATTCGGAGAACGGTTGCATGTGGATAAGAAAAATGCCTACATGATTTTGTGGGTTGTTTGCCCAAGACGAATCACAGGGCGGCAAACCGGATGTTTCACTAAAACGACCAGCAATTATGCTTATAGATGCATGATTATTATCCTGTCCGTCAAACTGTATAAAAGGAATATCTTCCGACCAAAGCATTTTATATTTTGGTTCGGATAATTTGTCTTTTGCAGGAAGGTTGAGCCAAATTTGGAAAAGTTCGGCAGGGTTGGGTTTGTCCTGATCAATTAATGGAAACATTTCGGAATGTTGGCAACCCCTACCGGTTGTAAGCCATTGAACATCGCCATTACCATAGCGTCCCGACGAACCTTGGGAATCAAAATGATCAACAAGCCCTTTAAGTACAATGGTTACGGTTTCGAATCCTCTGTGGGGATGCATAGGAAAACCAGGCACAGTTGTTCCATGGTACATGCTAAAGCCATCACGCCCCGAAAAGTCGCTGCCCAAATTCCTTCCCGAAAGTGGCACTGCCACGCCTTGCTCGCTATTGCCGGTAGGAAAATTATCATTGTGGTGCGCACAGAAAAGAAAAGGATCTTCGGTTTCCCATTGAAAACCAATTTTTTGTGTTTTAAGGATTTTTGTGTTTGCCATTTATTTGATCCTAATGAAATTACAATGAGATTTTTCTTTATCAAAACCTTAAGCCATAAGTATGGAAAACAAATTACCTTTCGAACAAACGCTGACTGTTTCTGATAGTAACTAACTAAAGTAGAATTAATTGTAATTGAATCTGGTATAAATTGAATACTTTAAAATAAGATTGGTTATTTACAATAAGCCGTTATCGTTTCGATTAAATTCAGCGATTGGTTTGACCAAAACTCAAAAAAACATCACTAATTGCCCCCCATTAACAAGTAGCAATGAACCATTAACCATTAATAACCGACCATTAACCAATAACCATTAACCAATAACCAATAACTATTAACTATTTCCCTCCCCCCAACGAATCAACATTCATTTTTTCAAATTCATGAACCATTTCTTCGGGTGTTTTTCCTAAAAATTTAATTGCGGCTTGGGCATCGTCAGCTAATTCGTGGTTGGGGTATTTTGCCAGGAAAAGATTGTAGCACTCATTGGCTTTAACGATGTTACCTATTATGTTTTCGTAAGCAAAAGCCTGCATAAAATAACATTCAGGTATTTTTTCATATTGGGGGTATGAGTTGATTAAATTCGCATAAATTTCAACAGCTTGAACACCACGGTTAAACCCAACTGCCAGACTGGCTGCTTTGTATAAATTTTCGGGTGCAGCACTATCAGATGGATATTTAGAAGCAAAATTTTGATATGCACTTATTAACTGGCTAACAGCATTTGTATCAACCTTTGGCCCATTTTTCATATCCAGTTCCATCTTGGAAATTTTATCCGACATTTCGTTTCGCGAAGGCGAACAGGAAAAAATAACCAATAAGAGAACAATTGCGAAACCACTCAGTATATTTTTTTTCATTTCATATAAGTTATTATTATTCAATTATTTACTAACGTTTCTTAGGAGGGAACACCATTTTATATTTAGCATCGGTAATTCCTTTAGATATGTCGAGGAGTTTACGTTTTACCATAATTTTTCGAAGTGGGTGAATTTTATCCACAAATAAAACACCTTCCAGGTGGTCGTATTCATGCTGTATAATTCTGGCCAAAATATCCGAAAACCATTCATCGTGAAATACAAAGTTTTCGTCACAGTATTGAATCCTCACCTCAGGTTTTCGCATTACGTCTTCGTGAATATCAGGTATGCTTAAGCAACCTTCATTAAATGCCCACTCCTCCCCTTTTTCTTCAATGATTTTGGCATTAATGAAAACCTTCTTAAAATCCTTGGTTTCAGGCTTTTCCTTCTCGTAAGGAGAAGCATCAATAACAAAAAGCCTGATTTGCTTATTAACCTGAGGTGCTGCCAGGCCAACACCCACCGAAAAATACATAGTTTCCCACATATCGGCAATAAGTTGTTGCAATCCAGGATATTCAGAAGTAATATCAAGTGATATTTTGCGCAAATTTGGATGCCCGGCTGCTACTACTGGTAAAATCATATTTTAGGGTGTTGGGTGTTTTGGATTTCGGATTGGGGATTTCGGATTTCGGATTTTGTATTGGGTTTAAAAGAGTATTGTTGCTTTACAAATTATTGAAAGAATGAAAAGGTAAACTTGAATCCAATCCGAAAAGTCTTTTTTTGCCACCAAGGCACTAAATTACAAAGTTTACTCATAATTGCTTGTTTGTAAAGGAATTCGTGATAAAGATTTGCTTAGTTCACAAAGTTTAAAATTCTGATTAACAAAACTCTGTGTACCTCTGTGCCCTCTGTGTCTCCGTGGTTTTCTTTTTTAAGGGTTTTCGGAGTGGACTCAATTATCAAATTACTTTTAACCAAAAAGGGCTTAAAAGGTTCATCTTTGCATTGCTTTCATCTCCAAATAAGATTGGAGAATAATAACAGCACTAACCTTATCGATAAGGGATTTGTTTTGACGGTCTTTTTTCTTTGCCCCTGATTCAAAGATTGCTGCTGTTGCCATTTTTGAAGTGAACCTTTCGTCCATCCGTTCAACTGGGATATGTGGAAATGTCCTTTGTAAATGCTTCACAAAAGGCTCAATAAACCTAGCCGATTCAGAAAGCGTATTTTGCATTGTAATTGGATAGCCAACCACAAAGCAATCAACATTTTCGTGTAACAGATAATCTTTTAGAAATGCTATGACATCTTTGGAATGTACTGTTGATAAAGGTCCAGCAATCATCCTCAGCTCATCAGTTACTGCAAGACCTACCCTTTTTTGACCATAATCAATTGCTAAAATGCGCGCCAACTCCTGTTTTTTGTGGCAAAATTACAAAGTTTAGGCTATGTAAACCCTATGCAGCAGGTTTTTCTACATAACAACTCATAAATAAAGGTTAATTATTCGTTAATATCCTTAAAAAGACTAATTTTGAATTAATAAAACTAAATTATGGAGCATCTCAAAAATAGTATTGAAAGTGCCTGGGATAATCGGGCTCTATTGAATCAGGATAAGACAAAAGATGCTGTATTTCAAATAGTTGAATTACTTGATAAGGGTTTATTACGGGTGGCCGAACCTAATGGAACGGATTGGAAAGTAAATGAATGGGTTAAAAAGGCCGTAATTTTGTATTTCCCTTTAATGAAAATGGAAGTTTTGGAGGCTGGGCCTTTGGAATTTCATGATAAAATCCCACTCAAACACAATTATAAAGAACTTGGTGTCAGGGTGGTTCCACATGCTGTTGCCCGATATGGATCTTTTTTATCGCCGGGAACAATCTTAATGCCTTCGTATATAAATATTGGTGCATGGGTAGGCGCAGGAACCATGGTTGATACATGGGCAACAGTTGGAAGTTGTGCTCAAATCGGATCTAATGTCCATTTAAGTGGTGGAGTCGGAATTGGCGGTGTACTCGAACCTGTGCAAGCCGCTCCTGTAATAATAGAAGATAACTGTTTCATAGGATCAAGGTGCATTGTTGTAGAAGGTGCAAGAATATCTACTGAAGCAGTACTTGGAGCAAATGTAGTTATTACACAAAGTACACGAATAATTGATGTTACCGGAACACAACCTATTGAATACAAAGGATTTGTACCACCCAGATCAGTGGTAATTCCTGGATCATACACTAAAAAATATCCCGCTGGCGATTATCAGGTGAGTTGTGCGCTCATCATCGGCAAAAGGAAACCATCTACCGACCTTAAAACCTCACTCAACGAGGCTTTGCGTGAGTACGATATTTCCTTCTAATACCTTAAATTACTCAAAGCAATTGTTTTAAATTCAGTAAAATTTACCTTTTTCAAACCTTTTAATTGTCAATAGTTTATGGATTTTAGCGAAGACATTGAGAAAGCCCTTCAAACCCTTGAAGCAGGAGGAACAATACTTTACCCAACCGATACAGTTTGGGGATTAGGGTGTGATGCAACCAATACCAAGGCAGTAGAAAAAATATTTCTCATAAAAAGTCGTACAGAAGCCAAAAGTTTGATAGTATTAATCGACCATATTGACAAACTTAACACTTATATTGAAAAAGTACCCGATATTACTGCTGATTTATTAGCAAGCCTTACCAACCCTGTAACTATTATTTATTCCAATGCACGCAGGCTCTCGCCAAAAGTGGTAGCAAATGATGGAACAATTGCTATCCGCATTGTAAAAGATGATTTTTGCTCAGAACTAATCAGCAGGTTTGGGAAACCAATAGTCTCGACTTCGGCAAATATATCAGGATACGATCCACCTGCTGTATTTAGCCAAATTGCCCCTGAATTAAGAGCAAATGTTGACTATGTTGTTTCATATAAACAAGATTATTTTACCAGGACTAAACCATCAACAATTATAAGGTTAAGCGATGACGGGATGTACACAATTATCAGGGGATAAGCAACTTGGGGAATTGAATATAGTGATTGGAAAATAGTGATTGGAAAATAGTTATTGGGAAGTAGTGAATGGAAAGGAAAATAGTGATTGGGAAGTAGTGAATGAGAAATAGTGAATATGTTGGAAAATATAATGCTAGTTTGAAATTGACGAATATGAATTGATATTTTTCGATAAACCATTGTTAAATAACTATTTAGCATTTATGTAAACCAGAAAAAAGACTGTTCTTCAACAAAATATTTCGAAAAATCCAATATTTTGCCAATGCACTTTTTTCAACTTTTCATAACTTGTTTCCCGCGCTTAAAAACTATTTTGATAAAAGTTCATTTACATAACCAAATCTTCAACTTTTTAGCACGATGAAGTTTTGTTATGCGAACAAATCCAATTTTTAATCGTTCTTTTACTTTAATTTTAAAAATAAGCTACACTACGAATGGAAAAGCGTAAAGAATACAAATTGGATACTGTTGATAAAGAAACATTGCAAAAATGGTATTATTTATTGACTTTAGGCCGTAAACTCGACGAAAGGGCACCAAATTATCTAAAACAGGCATTGGGATGGTCGTACCACGCACCTTATGCAGGTCATGATGGGATACAACTTGCAATAGGACAGACATTTGATCGGAATACCGATCATCTTTTCCCTTATTACCGCGATATGCTAACTGCAATATCTGCAGGGATTTCGGCCGAGGAAATTATCCTGAATGGCATTTCAAAAGCCACGGACCTTGCAAGTGGGGGAAGACACATGTCGAATCATTTTGCGAAACCTGAATGGAATATTCATAATGTTTCATCAGCAACTGGCAACCACACTTTACACGCGGTAGGTGTTGCACGAGGCATAAAAAAATATGGAGGTAAAGGGGTTGCCATAAGTTCACAAGGCGAATCTTCCACATCCGAAGGCTATGTTTACGAAGCTATAAATGGGGCAAGCAACGAAAAGCTGCCCGTAATTTTTGTGTTTCAGGATAATCGTTATGGAATTTCGGTTCCTCAGCGCGACCAATCGGCAAATGCCTTTGCCGCCGACAATTTTAAAGGATTCAAAAACCTAAGGATCATACACTGCGACGGTAAAAATATCTTCGCCTCAATGACAGCCATGGAAATGGCTAAGCGCCATGCAGTTGAAAAACAGGAGCCGGTTATTGTTCATGCGAGTTGTGTTCGTATTCATTCACATTCCAACTCCGATAAACACGAACTTTATCGCGACGAAAATGAGCGGCATTGCGCAAAAGCGAGTGATCCATTGGATAGGTTCAAGATAATTCTTCTTCATTCGCAAAGATTCACGGAGGAAGAATTAACGGCTATCGATGATCAAGCTCAGAAGGAAATGATGGCTGCGCACCGTAAAGCCCTTGCTGCGCCTGATCCCGACCCTGCTTCCATTTTCAATTTCGTGTGCCCTGAAAGCTATAAGCCGGTTAAATATCCCGATGGAATTCATACCCAAACCGAAGGGCAAAAAGTTAAGTTGATACAGGCTTTGAATGATACATTAAAACAAGAATTCCGTTTAAACCCAGATACTTTTATTTGGGGACAAGACGTTGCAAACAAGGACAAAGGTGGCATTTTCAATGTTACAAAAGGAATGCAACAGGAATTTGGTAACGAACGTGTGTTCAACGGTCCAATTGCAGAAGACTTTATTTTGGGAACCGCAAACGGAATGAGCCGATACAGCGATAAAATCAGAATTGTGGTGGAAGGTGCTGAATTTGCTGACTATTTTTGGCCCGCCATGGAACAATATATCGAACTTTCGCATGATTATTGGCGAAGCAATGGAGCTTTTTCTCCCAACATCACCATCAGGCTTGCTTCGGGCGGTTACATTGGCGGAGGCTTGTATCACTCGCAAAACATTGAGGGTTCGCTTGTTGCAATTCCAGGAGTGCGGATTGTGTACCCTTCCTTTGCCGATGATGCAGCCGGTTTACTCCGCACTTCAATGCGATCGAAAGGCCCAACCCTATTCCTTGAACCAAAAGCGCTTTATAATGACCCCGTTGCAGAAACAGTAGTGCCTGATGATTTTGAAGTTCCATTTGGTAAAGCCCGTACTAGAAGGGAAGGATCGGATTTAAGCATAATCACCTACGGTAATACAACCCACATGAGCATTGCCGTTGCCAATAAAATTGCAGAAGAAACAGGAAAAAGCATAGAGGTTATTGATATCCGATCACTTATTCCGCTTGATAAGGAAGCAATTTTAGCAAGTGTTGAAAAAACAGGCCGTGCTTTGGTTGTAACCGAAGATAAAGTATTTGGTGGTTTTGGTGGCGAAATTGCAGCACTTATTTCAAACGAAGGGTTCAAATTTCTTGATGCTCCCGTTCGGAGGGTAGGTTCAACTTTTACGCCTGTAGGTTTTAACCGAATTCTAGAAAAGGCTGTACTTCCTGATAATGAGCGTATTCACAAAGCCACAATGGAATTATTAGAATTCTAAAATCAACACAATTATTAAATCATGCTGCTTTATTTCTGGCAGCATGATTTTTTATGTGCTGTAGTAAAGTTTATATATTTTTGTAAAATCACAATTAAACAACCAATAAAACTTAGGCAAATGATTAATTCCGAGAAAAAATTACTGATAGCCAAATCCGAAATTGAATTATGCCTCAATCCCCGAATGGCAAACAGGCATGGATTAATAGCTGGGGCTACCGGAACTGGTAAAACTGTTTCACTTCAAGTGATGGCTGAAGCATTCAGTTCTATTGGTGTTCCCGTCTTTATGTCGGATATAAAAGGTGATTTGTCGGGTGTAGGTAAAATTGGAACGAGCAACCAACGTATCTCAGACAGGATTTCACAATTGCAAATTGAAGGTTTCCACCATACCTCTTTTCCTGTTACGTTTTGGGATTTATTTGGTGAACAAGGGCATCCATTGCGAACCACTATATCGGAAATGGGACCTCTGTTACTTGGTAGGTTATTGAACCTTAATGATATACAGAACAGTGTGCTTACATTGGTATTCCGGATTGCCGATGATAATGATTTATTGCTGCTGGATTTAAAAGATTTGCAAAAAATGTGCGAATACATTGGCAACAACCTGGAGCAGTTCACTACAAAATACGGCAATATTTCCGCTGCAAGCATTGGAGCCATACAAAGGGAGCTAATAGGGCTTGAGGAACAAAATGCCGATAAATTTTTCGGGGAGCCAACAATTGACATCTTCGATTTTATGCAAACAGATTCGAATGGTATGGGGATGATAAATATTCTGGCAGCCGATAAACTGATGATGTCGCCCAGAACTTATTCTACCTTGTTACTTTATTTGATGTCGGAACTATTCGAACGGCTTCCTGAAGTTGGGGATTTGGATAAACCTAGATTGGTATTCTTTTTTGATGAAGCACACCTGCTTTTTAACGATGCATCAAAAGTTGTAATAGAAAAAATTGAACAGGTGGTAAGGTTAATCCGGTCGAAGGGCGTTGGCATCTATTTCATCACACAAAATCCAATTGACATTCCGGAAACAGTGTTAGGCCAACTTGGCAATAAAATCCAACATGCTTTGCGTGCTTTTACCCCCCGCGATCAAAAAGCTGTTAAAACTGCTGCCGAAACATTTAGGGCAAACCCTTCACTTGATGTGGAAAAAGTTATTTCCGAAATGGGGGTTGGCGAAGCTTTGGTTAGTTTCCTTGATGAAAAAGGGATACCATCAATGGTTGAAAGAGCAAAAGTTTTACCTCCACAAGCACAGATAGGACCAATTTCTTCCGATGAAAGGGCTAATCTGCTGCGGCAATCATTAGTTGCTGGGGTATATGAAAAAGCTGTTGACCGTGAATCGGCATTTGAAATCCTTCAAAACCGTGTAAATACTCAAATTCAGGAGGTTCAACAAGAAAAAGAACGTATTTTGCTTGAAAAAGAACAAACAGAACGTGCAAAAATTGAGGCAAGGGAAGAAAAACAAAGAGAGAAATCGGCAGGTGAAGGTATATTTGGCGATCTTACAAAAGTTGTTGGCCGATCAGTAACCCAGCAAATTGGAAGCCAGCTCGGCCGAGCCTTGGTACGTGGGCTTTTGGGCGGTTTGATGGGTGGAAGCAAAAGCAAAAAGTTTTTTTAATTTAATCCACTCCGAAAATCCTAAAAAAAAGAAAACCACGGAGGCACGAAGTACACAGAGGTACACAGAGTATTGTTAATCAGCACTATAAACTTTGTGAATCTTAGAGATTTAGTGCCTTAGTGGCAAAAAAGATTTTTCGGAATGGACTCAACTTTGCTTTTATAACTGGTCAGAGTATAGCCGTGTTTATGTGTTGCAAAAGACACAATATTGTAAAGAATTTTTTCACAAAGTGAAGCTGTTTATTGTCGCTGCGATTAGCCTAATCTACTGACATAAATTGAATGCAGACTGGTGAAATTATCCCTGAATATTCTGCTGCATGTTTCAATTGCCCTGTATTTTCATCAATTCGGAAAAGCACAATATTATCAGAGTTTTGGTTTGCGGCAAAGAGCCATTGGCCAGTTGGATCAATTTCAAAATTCCGTGGAGTCTTGCCACCGCTCGAAATCCAGGTTACAGCAGTCAAATTCCCATCTTCACTATTAATAGCGTATTGGGCGATGCTATTATCCCCGCGGTTCGAAACATAAAGAAAAGTGCCGCTTGCATTGGTACGAATTTCAGCAGTGGAGTTAATCCCATCGAAATTCGTTGGAAGTGTCGAAATGGTTTTGCCAACTTTCATAGAGCCTGTTTCAGGATCAAAATAAAACACAGATACAGTTGACGTTAACTCATTAAGCACATATACAAATTTGTCCGACGGGGTATAAGCAATATGACGTGGCCCTGAACCAGGCTGCATATTTATAAAACCAGAATCAACCGCAACAAGAGTTCCCCTATTTGCATCAAACGCATTAATATAAACCTTGTCAACCCCAAGATCGGCAGTAAGGGCAAACTTGTTGTTGGCGGTTACCCGAATAAAATGAGCATGTGGGCTCGACTGCCGATCCTTATTCACACTTGAGCCTGAATTTTGTACAAGCGCGGTTTGATCACCAAGCTTGCCATCGCTTGCAATTGGAAATACAGCCACGTTACCACCATTATAGTTTGCTACCAACAAATAACGGCCCGATTTATCCAATGACAAATGAGCCGGGGCTGCGCCAAGTGATGATACTTGTTGTAGCAAAGTAAGGCTTCCAGTTTTTTTATCAATCTTGAAAACGCTAACAGCACCAGTATTTTGGTTTTGAAATGTGTCCAATTCATTTACAGAGTAAAGAAAGCTACCTGCTGAATCAATAGCTAAAAATGAAGGGTTTTCGGTTTTTGCCACAAGGCCAAGAGCAGTTAGGGTACCATTTGTTGGGTTAAAACGATAAGCGTAAATACCTTCACTTCCATTTCCCGTATAAGTACCAACATACACCAGAAATTGCTTTTCTTGTTTAGTGCAAGCATTTAAGAAGAAAAGGGTGAAAATTAAAAATGCAAGTTTAGCTAAATTGCTGATTTTCAATTTAATTGATTCCATTACCATTATTTTTATGAATATTAAATTATAAATGATTTATTGATCCAAATCAGAAACCGGAAAACAAAAATACGTGATTATAGTTTTAAATGCAATCCCAAACCTGTTTTTACTATTTGATATCAATCTCACCTGACAGGATTTATTAAAATAGAGTGAAAAATATGGGTTATTTTTCGGTTGAAATCTGCTCTCAATATCAAAAGATAACCTAACATTCTATCAAAAAATTAGGTTATTTTTGCAAATAATTCATTACCAAAATTTTCTACTATGGCAATTGACTCCATCATTTCGCTCGAGGGCGTTTCTGTTTACCAACGCGATAACTTAATATTGTCGGATGTTTCTTTGGATATTCATAAAAGTGAATTTGTTTATTTAGTAGGTAAAACCGGAACTGGAAAAAGCAGCCTGATGAAAACACTTTATGCTGATTTACCTTTACGTGAAGGGAAAGCAGAAGTTGCCGGATTTAACATTCCTGAACTTAAGCATAAGGATATTCCTTTTCTCAGACGTAAAATAGGTATTATTTTTCAGGATTTCCAGTTATTAAATGACAGAAGTGTAAATGACAATTTACTTTTTGTAATGAAAGCTACTGGTTGGAAGGATGAAGATGCGATTCGCCACCGTATGAACGAGGTTCTCGATAAAGTTGGGTTAATTACCAAAGGGTTTAAAATGCCTCACCAACTTTCGGGTGGCGAACAACAAAGGGTTTCCATAGCTCGTGCCCTTATTAACGACCCCGAATTGCTGCTTGCCGATGAACCTACCGGTAACCTCGACCCCGAAACTTCGGATGGTATAATGCAGATACTTTTTGACATAAGCAAAGCAGGAAGAGCTGTTTTTATGGCTACACACAATTATGCGCTTTTACGGAAATATCCTTCACGAATTATTAAATGTGAAAAAGGAAAACTCATCGAAATGGGAATAGGATTGATTGGGATTGGAGAAGAATAATTCACATCTTTTAAAGAACAACATGGTGCATAATAAGTAAAAACCATCTGTATATTTACTGATGATCAGCAAATTTACAGATGGTTAAATTTTGTGTTGAGAAAAATTCTCAATATTTAAAGAGTCCCTCCTTACCTAATCAACGTCACAGTCCCCCAAACCGGTTCGGTCAAGCCTTTATGCTCGCCAATATCCTTGTTGTACCAAACCGATCCATCGCGGAACACGGCAGAAATCTTCCATACATATACATCCTGCTGGCAGGGTTTTTCGTTGAAAGATCCGTCCCATCCTTCCACCGGTGTGCCTTTGTTGTCCAACGAGGAACTTGACCAAAGTTTTGCACCATGGCTGTCGTACACCTCGGCAAGGTATTGCGCCAGGTTCACGCCCACCGGTTTCCATAGGCGGGTGCTTTGCACACTGCCACCCGGCGCAAAAGCGTTGGGCACATACAAGCCCTTGAAAATCATTTCATAAGTCGAGAAAGCCGTGTCCTGGCAGCCTTTGCCGCTCACAGTTACCAGCATGATCTGGTAGGTGCCGTCTTCTTGGTATGTGATCAGCGGCGATTCGCGGTAAGATGTTTCCCCGTTGCCAAAATCCCAGTAATATTCTTCGCCACCCGTGGAACCGTTGGTAAACTGCAACTGTCCCTGTATCTCATCCACATTGTCGGTAAAATCAAACGCGCTGCTTGGCGATGGGTCCACCTTTACCTGTTGTGTTATCGTGTCGGCACAGCCGTTGGTATCGGCCACTGCCAGCATCACGGTATAATTCCCCGTGGAATCGAACACAAACGTCGGTGTTGAACCTTGCA
>CAJAXK010000100.1 GCA_903946925.1 uncultured Bacteroidales bacterium
CATGTGCGTAGCAAAACACAGCTTCACCTGCTCCCAGGACGTTGTACCCAAACTGTCAAGCCTTGTTTTGCGGGTGTTTACCGAGGTGTACAGATGTGTAAAATTTCTATAAAGCCTTGACTTTTTGGTACTTTTGTGTCAAGACAAAAGGACAAGAAAAAATTAATCTTGTAGCAAATGTTTGTTAAATAGCACCTCAAAATAAGAATTAGCCTTGATTTTCCACAATATAGATTTATCGAATCTAATTATTAATTTTGACACAGTATAATCAACAAACCCGGTCGAAAATATGATTGCTAACGGTCTTAACACATTTGTAGTGATACTGATTTACGGATCACTTATGCTGCTTTCGTTCCTTACGGTAGTTAATCCGTTAAAGGTGAATAAAAAGGCCAATTACTGGTTTGGGGCGTTCCTGTTTTTATGGTCAACCTTCTGGTCGGACGAAATTGCCTTTTACACTGGTTGCTCCGAGGTAGTTCAGAGCCTGACTGTTCCGCTTCATAGCATACAGTTTTTTACCCCTATTGTATTCTATTTCAGCATCGTTTTTTATACAAATCCTATTTTCAAGTTTCGGATGGCTGATGTTAAGTATCTCATATTACCAGTTTTGAATTTAATCCTATTGATACTGCAGAACACGAAAGGGGAGGGAAATCCTAAATTCCTTCAAGTTTTTCTGTTAGTCCTCATCCTCGTACAGGTAGTTTTATATACTATGCTATCCTACCTCGTAATCAGGAAACATCAGAAAAAAATTCAGGCTTTTGCATCCAATACGGTTGAAATTGATCTGAGTTGGCTGGAATATATTATTTCATCCATTTTAATTCTAAGCATTGTAGTAACGTTGTACAATGTTCTTTTCCCTTCATTACCTCTCAATGTGTTTATCAACTTTTTTCTACTTGCTGTGATCTTCGTTATAGCTTACAACTCCCTTAAGCAAAAGGAGATATTCCCGCTGGATGAAAACCAACGGAACCAAATCATCGCAATGCAAGAAACCCCTTCGGACGATTTGAAGCGAAAATTAGTTTCCGACAGCGACCTGGTGAAATTTAAATCACGCTTAAGCGAATTGATGGATCATCAAAAACCTTATTTAGACAGCGAATTAAACCTGATAAAGCTTGCTGGGTTGATCCATCTTACACCGCATCAATTATCTTATGTGATCAATACGGGCTTTAATGAAAATTTTTTCCAATACATAAATAATTATCGTGTCGCAAAAGCCCAACAACTGCTTGTAAAGGAAGAAATGGATAAGTTATCCATTCTGGGGATTGCTTTTGAATCTGGGTTCAATTCGAAAACGTCTTTCAACACTACATTTAAGAAAATCACCGGCCAATCGCCCTCGGAATTTAAAAAAAAGGGTTCCGCTTTATAAAGTTTATTTCACAAGTACACGCAATTATATCATTTACAGTATCATACTGTTTAACCCGCAAACTGGTTCCGAATTATAAATCCGAACATCCGATCCATAAAGCCGCCATAATTTTGCATCAAAAAAATAAGCGGAAGTATGTTCACAATACAAAAAACCCAAAATCCATTTGCATTAATACCTGTAGTCGGCCGGATATCAGGTAAAGTTTGTGCTCAGGAATTATCCTTGATTAAAACAGCACTCATTTTGCTTATATTATCCGTTCATTCTTTAAAATCAATCTCACAGGTTGATACTTTAAAAATAAAGCATAAAAATTACCCCAGCATTTCCGCCAATTACCAGTATGGAAACATTATGCCCACCACTGATTTTGTGAAAGGCGATAATTTGCTGGGTAAACCTATGCAAAAATACCAGGCATATACCGTAAAAATGCTGTGGCAAAATCCAGGTTATACCAACTGGCAGAAAATTTACAATATGCCTTATTATGGTGCGGGCCTTACTATCGGTGATTTTTATAATCCCCGGGAAGTAGGCTATCCGGTTTCGGCATTTGGAATTTTAGGAATACCAATTCTGCGGTGGAATAAGCTGGAACTATATTCTGAATTTCAGTTTGGAATAGCCGGTAACTGGAAACATTATGATTCCATATCTAATTCAAAAAACAGGGTAGTCGGAGGAGCCTTAACCGTTCATCTGAACCTTGGTATCAATGCATTTTATCACCTCACCAACAAATTAGATGCTGGTGCAGGAATAAGTTTTGTTCACTTTTCGAACGGTGGTTTTGAACGCCCCAATAACGGGTTCAATATTTATTCGCCTTCTGTTGAATTGAAGTATCATTTATCCGGTCGCCCCGATGCAAAGTTGGTAACAAAACCAGGCAGATTGGGCAGGTCGAACGATTTGTATTTGATGATGGGCTACGGCGATTACCAACTCAGCGATCACGAACTGGATACAAATTACTTTGCCGTAGGTGGAATAAGTGCAATTTATTTTACTCAGTTTACCAACGCTTTCCGGCTGGGTTATGGCACCGATTTAAACTACTGGTGGGGGCTAAATGCGCTTGCCAACGGTACACCAGGGCCTTATGCAATGGAAAATATCACGCTCGGACTCCTGGTTCAACCCGAATTTATAATTGACAAACTTTCGCTGGTTGGCGGGATAGGGATTTATGCCGTGCATCGCAATTATGGCAACTTCAACCAAACCTACCAGCGGTTGGGAGTAAGGTACGAGGTTTATAAAAACATATCGTTAGGGGTTAACATACGCGCCATCAACTTTATGCTTGCCGAATTTCTTGAATTTAATGTGGGATACAGGATCAGATGGATGAAGTAAAGAAAAGCAGTTTCATTTTCAATCAAAAAAAATTCTGATAACGGAAATCCGGTCTGCCGACAAGGCAGGCATCTGACCAGTAATAAATTAAAATTTAAACAAATGAAGACATCTATAATTTCTCTTCTGTTTTTATTGCTTTTTTTTAATAGTGTAGGGCAGGGAAATGATATTTCCAGAAATTCATTTTTCTCAACAGGATTTGCCCAGGTGAAGGAAGCTGCCAATTGGGGATCTGCGGATTGGGGATTGCGGATTGCGGATTATAGAAATAAAAATCCCTGCTACGATGTGGCGGGGATTTTTTTTTGTGTTGAAGTATGCACCTATGAGTGGGGAAGTTTGGCCGTATGCGTCTGAAAGAAGACGCGCCCGAACGGAGGTTGTGAGATATCGCAATGGAGGTGTGAGGTGGAGCAATGGAGATATGAACTGCCTCAATGTCATGTGGAACTGCCTCAATGTCATTTTGAGGTTTATTAATGGAAATATATGGTATATCAATAGAAGTGATGTGTCTCTCAATGGAAGTGTGATGTCTCTCAATGAAGGTGATTGGTCTCTCAATGGATGCGTAAAGACTCTCAATGGATGTGTGAAGTCACGAAATGGAGGTGTGAAGTCTCTCAATGGAGATGTTAGGTTTCGCAATGGAGGTATAGGGTTTCTGGATGAAGGTGAGGGGTTGCGAAATGGAGTTTTGGGTTTTGCATTTAGCAACAGAAAAAATATTTGTTGCTGGGTGTTGTTAGTATTTTTATTCGTTATTTTTGTATTGACTTTAATGGAAATTGCGATTGTACCTTTAAGTATCAACCCCTTAAACAAAAACAAAACATGACTGATTCAGAAAACAACAAGTACCGCATGTACTTGAGTACCGAAAAAACCCTTGACGAAAACCAAATTTTGTGGGCGGGCGTGCCTGCTTTGGTTTCGGCAAAAACAGTGCTTAGCACCAATATTTCGGCTATTGGCGACTACAGTACCAAACTGATGAGCGATGGCACAGGCCAAACCGCGGTTAAAAAGCAAAACCGTGATGAGTTGGAGAATGCCATACTAAAAATGACGGGGGGCTTGGTGGCTTATTGTACCGCCCAAGACCTGGTAGCGCAGCGCAAGGACATTAATTTTAAGCCTTACCAAGTTACGCGCGCCAAGGATATTGAACTGTACAACATGGCTGCAGCATTGCTCAAGGTTGCGCTGCCTGTTAAAACCCAGCTTTCGATTTATTTTATTGAGGAAGCCGACATTGATGAACTGAATGCGCTGCATACCGCGTTCCTGAAAAGCATACCGGGTAAAAGGGATAGCATTGGCTCCGCCTTAGCTGCAAGGCTTGCCATGAGGCTGCTGTTTAAAGAAACGGATTTGTTGATAAAGGATAAACTGGACAACTTAATGGTGATATACCGCGCTGCCAAGCCCGAATTTTATACCAAATACAGCTCGGCAAGGGTGATTGTGGATTTGGGGCATGGCAAAAAAGCGGGGAACAGTACGCCTGCTGACACCGGAACCACGACCACTGCAAGCATAAACGGCAAGGTATATGATACCGAAACCGAAGCTGGCATTGTGGGCGCCAAAGTAATGATTGAGGGCAGCAACCTTACCACCACCGCCGATGCACAGGGCTTGTACTCGCTTACAACCGTGCCCGGCACGTATACCCTGTTGGCCGAAAAAGAGGGTTTTGAGGCGTATAACGACGATATTGTGCTTGAGGCCGGCGATGCCCTTGAATTAGATTTGGGGATGGATAAAATTGCCTGAGCAATAGTGTGATATATATAAAAGCCCCCGATTGGATTGGTTGGGGTGGGATAATGCGTTAATTTGAAAATGAAATAATTTGAAAATTGGGAGGATGTGGGATGTTGGATGTAGGAGGTGGGATGTTGGATGTGGAATGTTGGATGTGGAATGTTGGATGTGGAATGTCGGATTGATGGCTATAGAATTAAAAAATCCCTGCTACGGTGTGGCGGGGATTTTTATTGTAGATGCTATTGTCACGCGTCAGAACACGCGCGCCATCAAAGGTTACGTTATTATAGGTATATTGTACAGATATTTATGAAATAGCTATTTACGACATTATTTCTGTATGGTTGCAAGGTAAACTGCTTCGTTGCTGTTTTTAACATCCAGTTTGCGGAAAATATTCTTCTTGTGAAATTTTACAGTATTTTCGGTAATGTATAGAAGCTCTGCAATTTCTTGAGTTGAATTGCCCAGGGATAAATGCTGAATGACCAATTTTTCGGTTTGTGAGAGCGGATTGCTTTTTGCTGGCTGAAACTTCTTGGTTTTGAAACTGTAATTATATTTTACTCCTTCATCCTGCATAATAATATACATATTCCCTGGTTTACTTGCAGTGGAAAGGGTAACCAGGCAAAGCGAAATCCACAGGTTGCCCTCTTCATTTAAAATTACTGGAGTGAGTTTGTGATTGACAAGGATAATGCTTCCATTTTTATGTGTGATCCTGAAATCGTATGCGATATATCCATTTGGGCGTCTTTCGGCTGGGAGATTATAGTAAAACTCAAATCCTTTCTCGTTTATTTCGAGTAGCATATTTAAATCTGCGGGTGGTACGACTTGCCCGAAGAAATCGTATCCCAACTGCCGGACCTTTTCACGCTCATAACCGGCAAGGAATAAGGGATGACCGGATACATAAATAAATTCACGCTTTTTATAATCGATAATGTAATAACTGAGATCAATCATCCGGGCGGTGGCTTCGAGGGTAACCACATAATGCCTGAGCGACTCATAATCGGCATCACTTATTCCTTCGATGGAGGGGACCGGCTTAAAGAAATCGGTGAGCAGGCTCATGGTAATGCTTGTTTTTGGGATAATTGGTAAATATAGACTAAAATACTACCCTTTCGGGTAGTTGTTTTGACTTCAAAAGCAATGTACTTTTGGAATCAAAAAATAAACTCAAAATCTGATTAATTATTTTGAATAGACAGTGATAGTTCTATCCAAATTGAAATTAAAAATGAATGTCTTCATGTTGATATATATAAGTTAGGCAAAATGAAAAAACAAGAACTATGAAAAGACTTTTACTTATAGCTGTTGTTTTCTGCTCATTCTTCAAGAATTACACTTTTGCTCAACCTTATGAATTTCAATTAGCACCTTCAGGGACTACAACTGATTTTATGAAATTTGTACCTAAACAATTCACATACAATGGGACTAATTACGCAACTGGTAAAGTAACCGACTATTTAGACATCATTAATTAAAAAAATGTGAGAAAATTAAAACTAATAATTATTGTATTTCTTTTTTCGAGTCAATTATTTGGGCAATCTCAATCTGCTTCGCCAAAACTGTTCAATAATTTTGAACATTATATTGGAATGGTTGCTAATGGAACAGGTGATATGGGAATGATTTATCAATTGTCATACAGACTGTTTTATAAGAATACTGGAGTCAATTTTACAGTTTATCCTTTTTTTAGTGATTATCTGAATGAATATAATTTGGGTTTGACATTCATGTACAGATTTTACCAAAAGAAAAAGGTAGAATTACTAATAATTCAAAATAATTACTATTTCGAAAGTGATGAATATCCATCAGAATATTTTTATCCCAGTGGATATTTTAATAACGGGTTAGGAATAGAAGCAGATTTTATTGTTAAACATGATTTTAGCATTGACCTTATGTTAGGTGGAAGTTTTTATCAGAACTTTGAAAGCATAGTTCCATTTTTCGGATTAGGTTTTCATTATAAATTATAGCTGTACCATGAAATTTCCGGAATTTATAATGATAATGTTGTTGATTTTTCTGTCCACTAGTATTTTGGGACAGGAGAACAAGAACGATGAAAAAATAGAACAAAAAAAACATTCGGTTGGCTTAGCTGCCGGATTTACTACAGGATTAGGGTTATCATACAGATATTTGCCGAAAAAATTAGGTATACAAACAACATTTTTAATCCTTCCGAATAACTATTACAGTAGTTTCGGGGCAACAGTTTTGTTTAAAGTAATTCAAAGGCAAAACTCATGGTTTTACCTTTATCAAAGCAATCTGTATTCGACCTATAGAACTTCCGGATTTAATTGTGGCTGTCCATATTACGAATGGTTTAACGGAATTGGATTTGGCACAGAGATTTTTTTAGGCAGACATTTTGGATTAAATTTTATGGGAGGGGCAGGTTTCTACGAGAACTTTGATGAATTTACCGTAACAGGAGAGACTGGTGTATACTACAAGTTTTAAAACAACAACTATTACTGACACATAACAAAAAAACCATAATAATATGAAAAAGCAATTTCTAACAATTATTCTTTTTGGCTCATTTTGTACATTATTAGCACAAACAAGTTTCAACAATGAGGTAGCCAAAAGCAAACTTGAAGTTTATGTTATCCCCAAACTAGGTTTTTCAAAGATTACAGAAACCGAAAATGTTCCTCTAAATGGTTATTCTAATGGATATGATGCTTTGATAGCTATATCTATGAAGAAAAAATTCAGGTTTTCGACAGGGATAAGCTATTTTGAGATCAATGGGAATAGAAATTTAGCAGGAGGTTCAGCTAGTCTCAAAAATTTGTACCTGCAAATTCCGTTGAACATAAATTGCGATTTCCCTCTTTCAAAAAATATCCCTGAAAATCAAATGGTCTTTCTTTCCATTGGTATTGGAGGATATGCAAATGATTTTATAAATCAACAAATTGAAACTATAAGCGAGACTACCAGTTTAAATAATTTAGGTTGGAATTTTGGTTTTAAGAGCCAATTCGGATTAAAATTCTTAGTTACCAAGAAAATGAATCTAGGGATAGGATTTGAAAATCAAATTGATTTATCGCAAGTGAAAAGTGATAATATTAAATATAAAACTGTAAGTTCGTCGGTTTATTTCTCGGTAGGTTATAGATTAAATAGAAACTGACCCTTTTAGAGATAAACGATAAATGAAAAATCGGTTGCTAATAAACAATATAGCAAATGCTTAAAAATTAATTTGAGATGAGAAAAATCACTTCATTTATTATATTGATATTTCTGTCATTATTTGCAAAATCGCAAATATCTATTATCGGGTTTGATACAATCATATGTGGTCATCCTGAAAACTATTCTTATGTTTACCAAAATTGGAACTATGGAGCGGGATCAAGCTTGACTTTTGGATATGATATATACAAAAACCAAACAAAAGTGTATTCCGAATCTGGTCTTTATTATCAAGATCCACGCGAATGCGAAGATCTTTTCTTTATAAATGATTCTATCGGTTTCAAGTATTCAAACTGGGGAACCGGAGCTGGCTTAGCAAGAACAGAAAACTATGGTACTGCCTGGTCATATCTGTTCCAATATTATCACGAAAACTATTTCAAGGCTTTTGTGCTCAATCAGAAAACTGTTTATTTGGTTACAACCCGCACTGTACAAAATAAACTTCATATTTATGTCAGACGCTGCACACCAACTCTTCCTGCAGTCAAATTGATTGATGATACATTAATGACCCAAGATATTTATATTACTGATTCAACTTTAACAACCACTTTGTGTCATATTAAGTCGCTCCAATTGAAGGTGAAGCATGATCAGGATACGATCACTTATTATTTTAACTTTGACCATGAAACATCAGGAATAGTGAATAATGTTTCCCAGTTGAAACAGCAATATTTATTTCCAAATCCTGCTGATTCACATTTTCGCATCAACATTCAAACTCAGAATGTTAAATCCGTGCAAGTTTTAGATTTAAAAGGACGTGTTCTTAGAAGATACGGAATTAATGAAATAACATGTAATTATTACCCGACTGAAAATCTCAGAAATGGAATCTATATAATTCAAGTAGTTACTGACATATACTCTTATGCGTTGAAGTTAATCGTTAGCAGATCATAAAACAATTAGACTTAACTAATTGAACAATATATATATTTAGAGCTTGTGACGACAAATCTAAAACAAAAGCACTTGCGCTACAAACGCTATAGCAAATGCGGGTATGCGTGTTCGTTGAAACATTTGAAATCTTTACATACATTTGTGTTGGCAGCGAGTGGGTGTTGCTACAGAGTGAATACTTTCGGTGCTATAGAATTAGAATAAATAAATAAATCCCTGCTACAGTGTGGCGGGGATTTTTTTGTGGGGTGGTGGTGAAATGGGTAAACGTTTGGGATTAGCTGAGTGCATATAATAAAAAATGCAAGAAGGGCTTCATATTTTGGAAACCCAGCGAAAGGATTCGCGCGGTGGCTGAGGGTTTTCGGTTATTCCACCAATATTAGCACCTCCCTGAACAGCCTTCCTATCGATTTTTGCAATATTTACTGGCTGACATTCTACCTGGTATTCCTGCGACACCGAGGATATCCATTTTGCCACATTTCTGGAATTTCCGGTTCCTGAAAAATAGTAGATGATGATTTTTTTATATACTTTATTAGCAAGAGTATCTGCTAAGTTCATTTTAATAAATCTTTAATTTGAAACATTATACTTAATACTCTTTAATTTGAAAACTCCGTAAGTAAAATCACCTTCAGGATAATTCCATATTGTTCTGCCTACAGTTGGAATCTTCCTCCCATTAAATTCCTTATAATTTGAAACCGGGGTTGTCCATCGGAATTTTTTCACTGTGCCGTCATCCTGCAACGCAGATCTGTCGTCGGACATAAAATTGATAAGTTCGCCCGATTCATTAAAGTATAGTATTGCCGACACAATGTACTTTCCATTGGTAAAAGTGACTTTTGTTGATAGCGAATCTATCTCGCTCCATGCCAATCGCTTATCAACAAGGCATCCGGGAGCAAAAATACACATGTCGTTTAACAAGGTTACAGTTTCGGCCGTTGTAAGTTCTTCTCCTTTAACATCAACCACTTTAATCATCTCTGCCACCTTTACCTGAAAGAGTGCCTCTTCGTTAATGTATAAATGTAATGCCCTGAATGGGATGCCCATCTTACTTGCTTTCATCAGAAACAGACGGGAATATTGTCCATAAAAATTATACTGAATCGAATGTGATTTCATTGGCTTATCGCCCGGTTTTCTGTACATTTCAGCATCAAATTCGATGAATACATTTTGAGGTTTGCTTTTGTTAATAGCTCCTGTGTAAGTCAAATATTTTTTTACACAATCCGGAAGATGAGCGGCCTCATGTTCGCTAAGCACATTTTCTGGCTGAAGCGGTTGCGTGGCGAATTCTTCTGTTTTCTTCAATTGCAAATTTTTTGTGGAAGAACTGCAAGATGTTAGTGCTATCATGGTTATGGTTAAGATTAGGTAGTTTAAGTCAATTCCTGCAAAAGACTTATAAAACTGAAGATTTTATATTTCGTGTTTATTTTGGGCCTGCTGTTAAATAGCAAAAAATCTGTTTATCTATTAATTGCCTATGGCTAACTTAATAACCTATGCAGGGATAACCCACCATTTTTTTTAATCCTGTACTTTCCCGAATTGTTTTTCCCCGTTAGGGGATTAACCCAATACGATGAATGTTAATGTCCTACGGACAATGCAGCGACACACTATCATTTAACTATTGGTATTGATTCCCTACGGGAAATCAAAGGTCTATTCAATTTTTGTTATTCAGCAGACCCTATTTAATCTGGTATTTAAAACCAAACTTTATAAAACTCGATCCCGGCATTTCAAATGATTTCTGGTTGTAGAAATCCTCGTAAACCTGAGTTCCTCGGTAGCCATCGAAATACATACCCAGTTTGCTGCCATTGTTGAACTGAAACAGATAAGCCGAAATTCCGAATGTTGCGCCATTCGACCAGCGGTTTACAGAATAATCGGGCAAAATACCTGTGCTGCTGGTTGAGACAAAATTGAGCTGTCCCAAGTAACCAATTTTCAACTGAATACTGGCATTGGGCAACAATTTCCTGAAAAGCACGAAATTGTATGTAAGCGGAAACATAATCTGATAAGTGCTTAACTCCCTGACCCCTATATACATATTCCCAGCATCGGTATAAGTGAAAGTCTGCTGGTTGTACATATAGTCAATTCCGGTTTCAACGTGGTTGTATTTCAGTGGCTTATTAATATGAATACCAACATTTACACCTGTGTGCGTAGCACCCGAAAAAGCATCCACTGTTGCTTCGGGTGGAGCTTCGGCACTGGGAACCACGGTCATATCGGTGTTTTCGGTTATACCACCGAGGTTGACTCCTGTCTGGATCGAAAACTTCAGTTTCTTGTCAGCGCCGGTTTGCTGGCTGGTGGAGCAGGAGTTTATAGCTATCAGGCATAAACCCGCTAAAATTGTGCTTATAAGTTTTTTCACTTTATGGTATGTTCGATAATCAGAATCGGTATCCCGGAATTAAATATGCAGGTTATTTTCAGAACTTATTTTTCTTCAGGTCTTTTTTGTAGTTCTTCATGATCTTCCCGAATTGCTTTTCCTTTTTTCGTTTATCCTCGGCAGTGGATTCGAAATGTGCTTTTTCCCTTTCCATTTTCAGGTAGTTTTCATACGAAGAATTATCAAGTTTTCCGTTTTCGACAGCATCAATAACTGAACAACCTGTTTCGGTGGTGTGGGTGCAATCCTTGAACCTGCAGTTTTTTGAAAGATCAAAAATCCTGTCGAATGTCATTTCCAATCCACCTGTTGCATCGGCAATGCCTACCTCTCTCATACCGGGATTGTCAATTAAAATTCCTCCATTTTCAAGTACAATTAATTCCCTGTGGCTGGTAACGTGCCGCCCTTTATTTGTGCTCTGGCTTATGGAGTTAGTCTGCATGATGGCTTTTCCGGAAAGATTATTCAGCAATGTAGATTTTCCGACACCCGACGAACCCAGCATACAATAGGTTTTACCTTTTTCAATGATCGCTGAAAGGCTTTCATATCCAGCGTGCGACTCATTGCTTATGGCAATCACCGGAACATTTTTAATCCGCATTTTTATACTTTCCACCATATCAGAAACTTGCTGCTGGTTTATCAAATCCGTTTTGCTGAGTATGATTATCGGGCTAACCTTCGACGAATTGCAAATGGTAAGGTATCGTTCGAGCCTGTTGATATTGAAATCCCTGTCGGCGGCCTGTACTAAAAAGGCGAAATCAATGTTTGTTGCGATGATCTGAATCTCTCCAAATTGTCCGACTGCCTGCCTTTTGATTAGGGAGAACCGCGGGAAAACCTTGTGAATTATCGCAAAATCAGCCTCATACGTTGTGAGGGCAACCCAATCGCCAATTGCCGGAAAATCTTCACGGCTTTTTGCCGTAAAACGCATATTGCCAAGTATCTCAGCGTCAAATTCGCCTGTTGACGTCCTGACTTTATATCGCTCCTTATGTTCGGCAATAACCCTGCCTGTATCAAAGTAATTAAAGTTATTTTCCAAACGGAATTTCTCAAGTTTGGGATTAAATCCGAGGTCTTCTAAATTCATTTGAATAATAATTACGATTACAAAGAACAAAGATAATCTGGAAACATGTATATGCTAAACTAAAAGTTGTTGAGAAGCCGGTTGAGGTGGTTGAATACTGTTTTTGGGAGGTTGGATGTGTTTTTTATCTATTACTTTATGACAATTTAATCGTAATAACTTTTTTAAGAAAACCGCTTGTACCGCTAAGGAAATTGGTTTTCGAAAGGTTATACCTGGTCTGGGCAGATGCTTTTTTACAAAACCAACAAATTAATCCTTTGCTTCCGTTGCTTCCGGAAACATCGGTGCAAGCAAAGGATAGCAATGTTAAATGCCGATTCGTGTCCTGAAAGGGATATCAACGCCAGTAGTTCTTACTTTAAAAAAGAATTCTTCCCCATTTAACTTTTTTGTGCAATTGCCCTTATTTTACCGGAAGCCGCCAATTAAACATCGTATCGGATTCCCAAATATTTGAGTCTCCTCCGAAAAGTCGTTCACCCATTAAAACACGATTTAAAAACATATTAAACCGCAAAGCGATGCAGTGTGCCTGCCGAACTGAACGCAAAGAAACCGCAAAGCGATGCAGTGTGCCTGCCGAACTAAACGCAAAGAAACCGCAAAGCGATGCAGTGAGCCTGTCGAACTGAGTCGCAGAGTTAACGTGCTGATAAGTATATCCTTGCGAAACTCTGCGAAAGAACTCTGCGATCCTCTGCGGTAAAATTATTTGTTAATAGACTTTTCGGAGTGGGCTCAATATTTATAAACTTGATTTTCTCCAGATTTGACCATACCCCTGATCATTTAACAAGTTTGAATTTTAATCCGTAATACTCGAAAAATTCCTGGTTCGGGTTTTTGTCTATTGAAAAAACCAGGCTTTCGCCTCCGCCACTTCCAAGGCCCTGGGTAAAGGATTTGTTGTTATCAACAATATCAAGTGTCATTTCTGCCGCATCTGTATTGTTTGAAATCGCATTAAACTTGTACGACAATACCAGGAATCCATTTTTACTTAAAACCTCAACATTGTTTATCATTTGCAATTCGTTGACACTTTGGCCCACTATTTCATATTTACCAATTCTTTTTTGCCAAATCGTTGGGATGTTTTTCTTTTGAATTTGTGTACCAATGATTGACAAACCGCCCCAAGGCATTGCCTGAATAAAGAGTTTTCTGCCGTTGATTTCCTCAAGGAAAAAGTGATACTTTTTAGATTTGAACATGAAACCTAAAACCCACTTAGCTGCCACAAAGGAATGATCATCGGCAGGGATTAGGTAAAAAGAATTGCCTAGGATGTTTACATTAAGATGGTTGTGTTTCCATAAAAATGAGCAGCTCATTCCCGGCATGGCGTAATCGCCAACAAAGGATTGTAAATTTTTGTTATTAATTGATGTGAAACTAAACGGTTTTTCAGGGATTGTATTGGTTACAACTTTGATTTTATATTGCTTGATGTATTCGACCATAAATTGTTCGTTCAACTTCCAGGCGTTTTTAAACCCATTAGGAGAATTGGAAAGCATAATACAACCCAGGTTGGCATCGGGTGCCAGGTATAAATCGGCCCGGTGATACATGGTTGCGCCTCCATGTTCCAAAACCCGTCCCAATTCGCCTGCCTTATTCTTGTAATCAAAACAAATGGCCGATTTTTCGTACAAATCAAGGCGGATTTCCTTATTCTGAATCTCGAACATTAACCTTATTGTTTCCTGTTTAAGAATAGGGCTGCCACTATTTAAAAATGAACTTCCAAATTTTATCATATCATCCACAGTGGAATAAATAGCTCCGGCAGGAACATCAAAAATTGGCAGTTCTGTATTTTCAACTCCGTCAATAGTATAAGCGCGTGAAATTTTAACCTTCTGATCTGTTGACGTATAGAAATCCGAATTCCTCATCGCAAGCGGCGAAAAGATATTTTTCTCCACATACTCCTGGTACGGAATACCGCTGGTTTTTTCAACTATCATTCCCAATAGCGCGTAGCCCACATTCGAATACGATTTAATTTCCCCGACTGGGAAACACGTGTATTTGTTATTCAGATATTCCAATATACTATCAAAATAAGGCGGCTTTTCTGCAAATTTGTGAAGGAAAATATCGGTGGGCAAGCCTGCATGATGTGTCAAAACATCTCTCACTGTTATTGGTTTGGATAGCGGAAAACGTTGTTTTATGGCAAATGCAGGCAGGTAAACACTAACACAATTATCAATATTAATGATTCCTTTTTCGTGAAGCTGAAGAATAGCCACAGCAGTAAAAACCTTTGTTACAGATCCTATTAAATACCTGGTGTTTAAGGATGCGGATTCATTTAAACTTTTATTGGCAAAGCCATACGAATCATTCCATATTACATTTTTATCATCAAAAACAGCGTAACTGGCACCAACCACCTTATCCGATTTCAGATCTTCCTTAAAGCTGGCAGCAAATTTATTTTCAAATTCCTTCCAACTCAGTTCAGGCTGGGCGCAACTTTGTAGAAACAAAGTACTTATTACAAATAGAAGTAATACATTTTTCATTTTACATCTTTTTAGTTCGACAAAACAAAGTGAAACAGTGGCAAAAAGCCAGGGATGAATAAATTGTTTGAGTTTTTATTTGTGAACATAACTATTGGTTTTAATCCTATGAATTTTTAAGCTAACGGGTACAATCCATACCCGATCATCTTGTTAAAAAGAGTTCGAGTGAAAAAACAATTGTCCATACCTGTAACGTTCCTATGTTCAGCCGCTCGACTAAACCAAAGTAGGGTAGTTTTTTAACAAAGAAAACTGCAGTTGTTCCTCCAAAAATCAAAATCAGGATTCCGGTGATAATTGAATAAATCCCGAATGTGTGCCATTGCGGTTCAGAAATAAAACCGAAGCCCATCAAAAAAGGAGTAAGTATGGTAAACGGAACAATAATTGCCGTGATGTAAACATGCATTCTTCCTTTTAAAGTGGCTTTAGTACCGGGCAAATCCTGCGGAAACAGCGGATAGAGAACTGATACGATGTGCAGAAGGATAAAGCTTATTCCGCCCCATAATACGAGTGGATTGTGTTCACCGTTTTTGAGAATTGTAAATGAAACAGCAAAAAGCAGTGCCAGTAAACCATACATTGTGGTAAGCGTTAGCATCAAAGTCCTGTTTGGGGCGCCGCTAGCCGTAAGATCGCTGATGGGCTGATGAAGATGGCTGTATCCTTTCCATTTCGCGCCACCAAGTACTACATGCAAGATGTAAAAAACTACGGCCAGCATTCCGGAGAGCATCAGGAAGTCGCTTACTAAAAGGTTCATATCTGTAGGTTTCAATCTGCTAATTTACGATTGCTTTTTTGATCAAAAAGCTTTTATGCTACTGGTTTTTGAATAATCCTGTCGAAACCAGTATATGGCCTTAATTCCATGATTTCAAAACTGATGAGGCCAGCTTTTACGAGCGGCAGAGTTGAAAGCACAGTTGCTGCTTCTGCTTTAGATGCACATTCAAGAATAATAACAGCATTTTCATTTTCGGTGAAATAAATATCGCGGATAATGCCGTCCTGAAAAAGACGGTACACCTGGTATGACTCGTTAATCAGGGTTTCGTTTTCCTCGGCCCAGTTTAAAGCGGAGGTTTCGTGTTCAATGGCGAGTAGTTTCATTTTTATCTGATTTAAGTTTTTAAGTTTTCTGTAAATGGTATTTTTAGATTTTATTCTGTGATTTGTTATTATCAATGTGGAATCAAAATCCTTTTAAAAGCTAATGCCCACTTTAAATCCATACGTTAAAAGCCAGTTTGATGGCTCCGCGATATTGCCTGAATACTCTGCGCTGCCGAATAAATCATTGGTTAATGAATACCCTGCACCTGCATACGTATTCAAATAAAAGGATTTGATGATGAACTGATATCCCGAAGTGGCCAGTACTCCCAATGCGCCTATGTTGGTGGCCTGGTCAATGCCGTTTTCATCATAAATATTACCGGAAGATACCGATACCATGCCGCCATACCAGAAACTGCTTTTATCCATGCTTTTTGAAAAAAATCTGATTGCCGCATTTTGCTCCGATAACCAGGAATATTGTCCGTGAATTTTGCGGGTTGAATTACCGGTTTGACCCAAGTAAAAGCTTATCCCGTATTTCCCTTGGCTGAATCCTCTTTCGTATTCGACATTCAGCCTGTTGTAACCAAACAATTGTATTGGGTTTATTGATAGTTTGTTCAATTTCTGCTGAGCAAACAAATTGACAGTAAGTAAAAAAAATAGGCTGAAAAGAAATGTTTTCATGTGAAATCGGCTTTACGTGATACAAAATTAAATCCAAAGCTTACCGTTTAAAACTAATAGTGATTGAACAACGGAAATGGCAGGTTGAACGCTGGTATGTTATTGATGAATGCCCGAATAGCAGCAGTTTTAAATTTTTAGATCCGGATTAAATTGATTTCACAAAAAAAGTCCTGCTATTAACAGGACTTGGAGGTATATTGAAATGCTTGCAGGAAAACATTCCCGAAACATTATTCTGTTACTGGTAATTCATCAATTGTACTTCCGGAAACGTTGGTGAATAGTTTCACATCAAAGCGCAGATAGTCGAATTCATTTACGGGTAATTCAATCGTATTATCAGTATTGCTTCCGGTGAAATTGTTTACATCGAAACGCAGGTAATCAAACTCATTTACAGGCAATTCAATCATATTATCAGTAGTGCTTTCGGAGAAATTATTTACATCGAAACGCAGATAGTCGAACTCATTTACAGGTAATTCAATCATATTATCAGTAGTGCTTTCGGTGAAATTATTTACATCAAAACGCAGGTAGCTGAAATCGGTAGCTGGATCAGCTGAACCAATGGAAGCAGAAATTTCCGAATTTCTACCTGATGTGATTGTAGTGTTGCTTTTTTTTAGGTTGTCGCCGGTTGCGTTATCAAATGTTTTGGAAACTCCACTTGCAGCGCCGAAAATTACCATGCTCAGTGTTAGAATACTTGCGAAGATTTTGTTTGTTTTCATTTTTGGTATGTTTTTATTCCCGGGGGGATTGATTATTGGTTTATTGATTTTGATTTGTAATAATGACGGTATTGGTTTTAAAAAGTTACATTGTTTTAGTTTATTTTTTTCTGATTGAATGTTTTGTTTCTAAAACGATACAAAGATAAATGCACTGCCCGGGGTGTAAAAACTATAATCCACCGATGGCGGTAGGTGCCGGTTGAAAGCAGGAAATTTGTCGATGAATGAAATTTGAAAATGTATAGAATCCGGGCAGTTGCACTATTCAACCGGTAAACCGGTAACAGTTTGACCTGAAAGCTCTTAAAAGCATCAAAGCCATTACGTTTTTTTTACGAAACGTAATGGCTGAAGCAGCAATATGAGTAAGTGATGGTAATTACCAGCACGTTGTGGGCATCGGGTTAAAATGCCCCTCCGCCTTTAAAACTGGCAGCGTCGGCACGTCCGCGTTGTTTATTCTGGAAATTATTGAACGAGTATGAAGCAGTAAACTGCAGTAGTAATCCTTCGGTGTCTATTTTATAGCTGTTATCGTAATTTTCGCTCGATGCCAGGTATTCGAATTTAATCGAGTTAAAGAGGTTCTGCGCACTGAAGCCAACATTTACTTTTCCTTTCAGTATTGGCTGGCTTACAGCAAGGTTTACAGTGTAAAATCCGCCGGCTTCACCTTGTGCATCCACATTCGGGCCACGAGCATAACCTATAGCCTGTATGCGGGTTCCCCATTTGAGTGAGAAATTGGATATGATACGTGCGTCGAACGTATTGTTGCTCCTGGTAGATGAAGTGCTGCTTGCATCGAGGTTAATGTGATACAGATTGGTTCCTGTGCTGAGCTGCCACCATTTGGTGAGGTTAAAATCCATCCCGAATTCTGCTCCGTACGACTGCGACCTGTCGGCATTATACAACTCATGAACCATAATTCCATCTTCTCCCAACGTACGTTTTGTATCAAAACTATTGGTGGTATTCCGGTAATAAGTCTGTACACTTAACGTGAATAGTTTATTGTAAATGACCCTGTAATTGAGTTCGAAAGCATCGGTAAATTCAGGCTCAAGCTCGGGACTGCCCTGAAAAATATTGTAAGGATCAATGTATCCCGGGGTTTTGTTCAATAGCCATGGCTGTGGACGGTTGATGCGCCTGCTGTAACTCAATTGGAACTGATGTTTTTCTTTGAAAGATTTGGTGAGGTGTACACTTGGGTACAACATAAATTTATCATAATCGTATGCATCCGCATCGTTGCTAAATTTTATAGTACGGGCAAAATATTCGGTACGTACACCAAGCATATACCCGATTCCCCATTTAGTATCCGAATAGGTAGCATAGCCGGAATAAATATCATTTTTATAGTCGAGTTCACTTGTATATAATAAATTGATTATCCATGTATTAGATTCAACATCCAGGTTTTCGAATACCAGGTCATCCTTACGGTTTTCGTAGCGGTACTGAAAACCAGCTTCGAGGGTACCTTTGTTAATGGGTTTTTTATAATCAGCATTTAAGCGGTACTGGTAGTTGAAATTATCCTTTTTGTATTTCAAACCAGATTGGGTTGCGAGTTCGTTATAGTTGGCATCTGTCGAATATTCAGTTACCAGGTTTTCATCAACACCGTCCCACGAAGAATAAGTGCTTGAAAATGAAAGGGTATGATTTTCGCCAAATTTGTGGGTGTAATCCAGGTTCAAACCCGGAACATTTCCCGTAACATCCATATCACTGTTGCTCTTGAAGTAGTTTTTCAGTTCACTCCCTTCGAAATAATAGTTATACTCAGCATGGGCGCCGCGGTCATAGCCTTGTAATCCATAGTTTCCGGAAACTGAGAATGAGTTTTTTTCATTCAATTCGTAATCAATACCTACTTTTCCTCCGAAGTTATCGTTATGATTGTATTGTTCAACCTGCTCGTAAATATGCTGATTTCCTTCTTCCAGAAAGCTGATATTATTAATGGTGATATCGTTCGTGTATTTATTTTTTGCAAAATCAATACCGGCAAAAACATTCACTTTCTTACGGCGGTAATTCACCAATCCGTTAGCCGAATATTTATCCAGAGTCCCAAGTGAAAGACTTGCTGTACCATTCATACCCTGCAGTTTGTCTTTTTTCTGAATAATGTTAATGATACCTGCTTTCCCGTCGGCTTCGTATTTAGCTGATGGATTGGTAATTACTTCAATCTGCTTGATGGAAGCGGCATTAATCTGTTTCAAAGCATCACTTCCCTTTAAAACGGATGGTTTTCCATCAATAAGCACAATATAATCGTAACTTCCACGAAGTGAAACATTTCCCTGCGGATCCACCAGTACCGAAGGCGTATTTTCGAGCACACTTACCGCGGTTCCTCCTTTGGCAACAATATCCTGCGAAACATTAACAACGCGCTTATCAATCTGGTATTCAACCTTGGCGCGGTCGGCCACTATCGCCACTCCGCCGAGTTCAGCTGCCGCGGCTGCCAGTTTTATATCACCCAAATCGGCTTGTAGTGACTTGGCATTGACAAGCACATTTTTAATAATCTGGTTTTCGAAGCCCAGGAAAGTAAGCCTCAGGTAATACTCACCGCTTGCAATTTTGTCAAGTTTAAATTGTCCATCGGGGGAAGTTATTGTTCCTGTAATCAAAGTGGAATCCGATGAACGGAACATAGCAACATTTACATATTCCATGGGCTGGTTTGTGGATGCATCGAGCACGCGGCCACTGATGGATCCACCTTTTGGATCGGCTACATAGTTTTCGGCATTGCTGCTGTTTACGAATAACAGACAGACTGTTATGGCTGCCAATAGTGCGAATAATTTCTTTTTCATGATTCTGGTTTGTTTGTTTGTGAGTCGGTTTTGGCCTTAACCTACTCCTGTTTTATTTTAGTTTTAGTTTTGGTTTTATGACACAAAGTTGAGGTAGAAGTTACAGGCATGGAATTTTTTCTCGGTGAACGCCGTAATTTGGCTGGTGAAAGCTTCGATTTGCTATTTGTATATTTTTAGTTAAATAGATGACAATAATTAAAAAAGCCGATGAAAATTCATCAGCTTTAGGCATTGTAACGAAATAACTTGTTTATTTTAATTCGAAGTTGTATCTTTGGCGAATGAAAGATACAGAATTAATATCAAAGCGACACAAGATTCTATCTCCATTTCTGGATGAGAAGTCTCGTCGACTAATGATTGCAAC
>CAJAXK010000101.1 GCA_903946925.1 uncultured Bacteroidales bacterium
GGCGTTCCTTTTGCCCGCGAATATGGTGGCTTGCTCGACAACCGTTCTTTCGGTGGCGCTCAGGTTTCGCGTACGTTTTATGCCCGTGGACAAACCGGACAGCAATTGTTGTTGGGTGCCTATAGTGCCATGAGCCGCCAAGTTGCTCTCGGTAATGTTGACTCCTACACTCGCCACGAAATGCTTGATGTGGTTATAGTGGATGGCCGTGCCCGTGGAATTATTGCAAGGAACCTGGTTACTGGCGAAATTGAGCGACATTCGGCTCATGCCGTGGTGCTTGCTACCGGTGGTTATGGAAATGTTTTCTTTCTTAGCACCAATGCGATGGGAAGCAATGCCACCGCCGTATGGAAAGCATATAAAAAAGGAGCTTATTTTGGAAACCCATGCTTTACTCAAATCCATCCTACCTGCATCCCTGTTCATGGCGATTTTCAATCGAAATTGACGCTTATGAGCGAAAGTTTGCGTAACGATGGCCGTATCTGGGTTCCGAAAAATCAGGAAGATGTTGAAAAACTCCGTCATAATAAATTGAAGCCTAAAGATATAGCCGAAGAAAACCGCGATTATTACCTCGAGCGCCGTTATCCTGCTTTCGGGAATTTAGTTCCCCGCGATGTGGCTTCCCGCGCTGCCAAAGAACGCTGCGATGCTGGTTTTGGCGTCGGCGAAACCGGACTTGCTGTTTATCTCGATTTTGCCGCTTCAATCAAGAGGTTAGGCCGGAATGTGATCGAAGAACGTTACGGCAACCTTTTCCAGATGTATCAGAAAATTGTGGATGAAAATCCTTACGAAAACCCAATGATGATATACCCTGCGGTGCATTATACCATGGGCGGGCTTTGGGTTGATTACGATTTGATGTCAACAGTACCCGGATTGTTTGTAGCCGGCGAAGCCAATTTCTCCGATCATGGGGCCAACCGATTGGGCGCTTCTGCTTTAATGCAAGGTTTAGCCGATGGATATTTTGTGTTGCCTTACACCATGCAAAACTATTTGGCCGACCAGATTAATGTACCCCGTTTTAAAACCGACTTGCCTGAATTTGCTGAGGCTGAAAAGCAGGTTAAAGCAAGAATAGATAAACTTTTCTCTATAAAAGGCAGTAAACCAGTCGATTATTTCCATCGTCAGCTTGGGAAAATCATGTGGGAATATGTAGGCATGGCACGCAATAAAGCTGGATTGCAGAAAGCAATTACACTTATACGCGAAGTAAAAGCCGAATTCTGGAAAGATGTAAAAATTACTGGAGAAAACAGCGAAGTTAACCCCGAACTGGAAAAAGCCGGACGAGTTGCCGATTTCATCGAATTGGGCGAACTTATGGCCATGGATGCCTTGAACAGGGAAGAATCCTGTGGAGGTCACTTCCGTGAAGAATACCAAACCCCTGAAGGCGAGGCTTTGCGCAACGACGAGGAATTTATGTATGTGGCAGCCTGGGAATACTCCGGTGACGGCAAAGATCCGATTTTAAACAAAGAACCGCTTGAATACGAGGCAATTGAAGTGAAGCAAAGGAATTATAAGTAAGGAGGGTTTGGGGGTTAGGATTTGGGAGTTGGAGTTTTTTAACGCAAAGACGCAAGGGAAAAACGCAAAGGCGCAATGTTTTAACGCAAAGGCGCAAAGTTTTAACGCAAAGGTGCAATGTTTTAACGCAAAGGCGCAAAGTTTTATCGCAGAGTCGCAAGGGAATAACGCAGAGACACGAAGAGTAAAATAGATATAAATGGAATTTTCCGAAAATGAAATTGCAAAAATAATACTTGATAAAGCGATTAAGGTTCATCGAACAACGGGGCCTGGATTGCTTGAAAGCGCTTATCAGGAATGTTTGAGTTATGAATTGAGGGAAGCAGGACTTTTAGTCGAAAAACAAAAAATGTTGCCATTGGTGTATGACGACGTCAAGCTGGATGCCGGATACAGAATTGATTTGATTGTAAACAACAAAGTAATAATTGAGCTTAAATCAGTTGAAAGTATTTTGCCAGTTCATGTAGCTCAAGTAATAACCTACTTGAAATTAAGCGGATGTAAGCTTGGAATTCTAATTAATTTTAATGTTGCATTGCTAAAAGATGGTTTTCAAAGAATTGTAAACGGGCTTTGACCTCTGCGTCTTCGCGAACACTTTGCGTCATTGCGTTAAAAAAATTAAACTCATTACAATGGATTTCACTCTAAAAATATGGCGTCAGAAGAATGCCAAGGCCAAAGGCAAATTTGTTACTTATAAAGTTAACGGGATCAGCGACAGCAGTTCGTTCCTCGAAATGCTTGATGTTTTCAACGACCAATTGGTTACAAAAGGCGAAGATCCTGTAGTTTTCGATCACGATTGCCGCGAAGGGATTTGTGGGACTTGCAGCCTCTATATCAATGGCCGCCCGCACGGCCCTGACGATGCAGTTACTACCTGCCAGTTACACATGCGCAAATTTAAAGATGGCGATACCATTGTGATAGAACCATGGCGTTCGGCAGCATTTCCAGTTATCCGCGATCTTATGGTTGATCGGCAGGCTTTTGATAAAATCATTCAGGCCGGAGGGTTTATCTCGGTGAATACCGGAGGAATCCCTGATGCCAATGCAATATTGATCCCTAAGGAAAATGCCGATTCTTCCATGGATGCTGCAGCTTGTATCGGTTGTGGTGCTTGTGTGGCGGCTTGTAAAAATGCTTCCGCCATGTTGTTTGTGGCTGCGAAAGTTTCGCACTTTGCGTTGTTGCCTCAGGGCAAAGCCGAAGCTACCCGCAGGGTTCAGGCAATGGTGACAAAAATGGACGAACTTGGCTTTGGAAATTGCACTAACACAGGTGCTTGCGAAGCAGAATGTCCTAAAGAAATTTCAATCGAAAACATAGCCCGCATGAACCGTGAATTTCTTGGTGCAAAAATAGGTGCTCAGAAAAAAGTGACAAAAGTGGGCGGGTTCTAATTTCTGAACTTCAGTTTTTTGAACTCAGAATTTTGAATTCAGAGTTATCTTTTAAATTATTAAACACCCAAAAAGCTTGGTTTTCTTATTGAAAATCAAGCTTTTTTGCTTTAGCATTTTGGCAAATTACAAATCTCCAAATTCCTGCATCCCACTAGCGGATACCAAATTTGCGTTTTCTTATTGAATCAGAAATAGTCAGCAAAGCAAAAACAGCAGCCACCCATAGGAATATCCGACCAATATAATCACCGTATTTTACATAAAAAGTGATTTTATCATTGGTATTTATTTTTTGGCGTATAGCGGCGGGTTTCCAATATTCTGTCCTTTGTGAAATATCACCGCGCTGGTTTATAAAGCACGAAATCCCTGTATTTGCCGAACGGGCAATGCTTCGCCGCGTTTCAATTGCCCTGACTGCCGAAAACAGCAAATGTTGCCTGTGCCCGGCCGTGTTGCCCCACCAGCCATCGTTGGTAATCACAAATATAACGTTAGCACCATTTACAATAAAGCGGTTTAAAAATTCGCCATATACTGACTCATAACAAATTACAGGTGCGATTTTTAAATTTTCATTAAGTGTGAATGGCGTTTGGTCGGGATTAACGCCTAGGCTTCCGGTTGTACCTCCAAGGTCAATAGCAAACTTTTTCAGGAACGGGAAAACATTCAGATAAGGCATAAGTTCAACCCCGGGCGTAAGTCTCGATTTGTGATATTTCTGCAGGCTGCTGTCGTGTGAAACCAAAAGTGCAGTGTTGTACGAATCATAAAATATAGCTGTGTCCCTAAACTGTCGTACGCTTGGTGAAAGCGGTTCGCCAGGGGCAAATATTTTATGTGTTGAAATACCAGTAATCACATTCATCCTTTTGAACTTGCTGTTGAATGTCCTGATGTGCGCCACACTGGGCGAGTATTCAATTTGATCCTCCGAAATTTGTTCTTGTATAGCGCTTTCAGGAAATACTGCAAAATCAGTAAGGCTATCGGCAATTGCCGACGCTTGGGCCAGCATCCTATCGGTAACATCAATCGGTTTTAGTTCAAATTGCTCATTGTAAGGGTCAAGGTTTGGTTGCACAACCACAACATCTATAGGGTTCAGGGTTTCTGAATAACGGTTATACATTATCAATGATATCGTAATCGGCAGAATAATTAAAATAAGGGTTACAGCCATCCGAATCCAGATTTTCTTGTTTTGCAGTTTCAGCAAAAAACTGTCGCGAACAATATAGAAAATCAAGATGTTAACTATTAAAATCCATAGTGAACCACCGAAAATCCCTGTGTACTCGTACCATTGTATTAATGATGGATAAGCTGAAAATCCATTTCCAAGGTTGAGCCATGGAAAATTCAAATCCCAGCGCAGGTGGATAAACTCAGCCGTGAGCATATATCCTATCAAGGCGATGTATGCTGCCAACGGAAATTTTATCAGCCTATGGGTGATGTGAAACATATAAAATGCACCTCCAACAAGCGATGTGTTTACCAGAATAGTTGCTATAATGCCGATTGGAGTGGAAATATATACCCACCAGGTTGTAAGCAGGACCCAGGATGAAATGGAAAGTGCGATATAAGGAAGCATTGCTGAAGCATTGTTGTTTTCGCGGTCTTTCCATTGTTCAAATTCCACAACCAATAATGGGACAAAACCGATAAACAGCAAAAAAGGGAAACCTCGCTCGGGCCATGCTGCTGCCAGCAACAATCCGGAAAGCAATGAAAGGAGTATTTTATATTTGCGTTTCATATAAACTACAAATTGATGTGCAAAAGTAATGATTTGATTGTTGGGGAAATAGAAAATAGGGAATAGTGATTTTTCCTGACAAACAATAAATAGCATTCATGGGTTCTGGCGAAGCTTTCAAACAAAAAGTGGCTGCCATTTCTAACAACCACTTACCCTAATTCACTTTACAAAAATAAAGTTTTCAAAGTTTTTTGAACCACAATAGGCACAATAGCACACAATAGGGTACATTAAACACATGAACAAGTTCTGGCCTGACTTTTTTAAACAGAAGCTAAATTTTAGCTTATATTTTTATGGTTTTAAACATTCTACCTTTATCAAAATCAATATTTCTACTGTGAACTATTGTGCCTAATGTGGTTGCTTGTTTTTAATGACAAAGTAGAACTAAACAAGTAAAACGTAGTTTACGAGAGTCCTATAGTTTCGCCGTCAGTGCTGGACCACTCATAATTATACAGCCCATCGAGCAATCTTTGTTGTTTTTCCTCGGGCGAAAGTATGTTGTATTTCTGCTTTTCTTCTTCTATTTTTCTCTGTTTTTCTTCCTCTACCCGATGTATTTCCGCCAAATAGGTATCTTCCATCCGTTTTTTCAAATAGTCGTAGGCAACGGCTGGGAAAAGCTCCAATAGAAGTTCTTCTTTTTCGTTGAGTGCAAGTTTTACGCCACCATATTCCTCAAAAACAGGATTCTCTTGCTTTTTGTAAAACCGTGTAACATAAGGGGTTTCTGCCTTTACCCCGGCAAGTTTAAACCTAAAATCGGGATCTACCGGAACAGGTGTATGCCCGTAAACCCCTTTCACAAGGTTCACAAATTGAATGGATTTGGTGGTATAAAATGGATTTCCGTTTGATTCGTCCAAAGCGCAGTTAACAGCTTGTACGCCTACAATCTGGCTGGTTGGGGTAACGAGGGGTGGGCAGCCTGATGCCAATCTCACCAAAGGGATTAATTCGAGGGCACGAGGTAGAAGCTTTTCTAATTTGAGTGCTTTTAATTGGGCAAGCATATTGGAATACATCCCTCCTGGAATTTCGGCTTCGCATATTTTTGCATCGGGTTCCGGAAAGCCAAACCAACTTTCAATCCTGTGGCATACTTCCAATAAATCGTCTTCTTTGTCCGCTTTTGCATAAGCAATCGCCATTTCCATCATTTGGTCAATATCGCGGGGCAACTTATCAGTGAGTATGTTAAATTCCCGTGGAGTCGGATAGGTGTCGAAATCTTTCAGTTCGAGACGTATGTTCCTCAAAATTTGATCTAATTGTATTACAGCATCAATATTTACACCTGTATCAATATTCATGCGGTTGCAAAAAAGCTGTACAAGTTCAAATGCAGGTGCAGCGGTGCCGCCGGCAAAACTCATAAGCGAGGTATCAACAATATCGGCACCGTTCACAATGGCCATCAGTGTGGAAGCAAGTCCATAGCCAGGAGTGCAATGGGTATGGAAATCTATGGGTACCGTAACCTGATGCTTAAGCATACGGACCAACATGCCAGCCCGTTGTGGGGTTATAAGCCCTGCCATATCTTTTATTGTAATAATATCGGCACCCATTTCCTGAAGTTCAACAGCCTTTTTTAGGAAGTAATCTTTAGTGAATATCTTGGTAGGCAATACTTTGGCATGAAGCAAAGCCTTCATTTTTTCGCGTGTCGAATATTTGGGGTCAACGGTATAAACAAGGGTACAATCGGCAATGCCTCCGTTTTCTTTTACAAATTTTATAGTTGAGCGGATGTTATCGGTATCGTTCAGAGCATCAAAAATCCTCATTATCGAAATACCCGACTGTATTGCATTCCGGTTAAAACCGCTAATTACATCATCAGGGTATGGGCTGTAACCGAAAAGGTTGCGCCCGCGCGATAAAGCAGTTAAAAGCGTCGAATTTCCCAATGCTTGATTTATACTTTCGAGCCTATCCCAAGGGTTTTCGTTCAAATAGCGCATGATTGAATCGGGCACAGCGCCGCCCCACACTTCCATTGCGTAAAATCCGACATTTTTAAAAGCGGGAAGTGTACGTTCAACCTGCTTTTGGCTCATTCGGGTGGCGAATAGGGATTGTTGTCCATCGCGCAGGGTAACATCGCGTATCAGAAGTTGCTTTTTCATGTAATAATTGCTCTTTACGTAATTTTAATAGGAGGAAAATGTTGTTGCATTTAATTGTATAACAACATGTTGAACCGTTTAATGTTATTCTGTTAACAGATGGCATTGTTATTTGAATAACAATACAAAAGTATAAATTTACACATTCGGATTATGGAAATATAAAAATAAATGATACAGGATTAAATATAGTTGTTGAAGGATAATTGTAGGAATATTTTTCCGCTTCCAGATTTGATTTGCTTTCTACCGAACCCTTGCCAACCACATTTAATCTAACTTGATAGGGTTTGTTCCCGGTTTTTCAAACCAAATCAGTTTCTTTTAAAAAGAACCCAAAATTGCTTTCCAGTACATTGGTTTTGAGTAATTTCGCAAGCGATTTCAAACCTCAAAAAACAAACCATGACAAAACACATCCTTCCTTTTATGTTAGCCTTTGCATTGTTGGCAGCAACTATTATTAGTTGCAAACAAAAATCAGGCAACGAAAATTCAACAAACGATACTACCGCCATGAGCGAAATGCAGAAAAACGTGAACGATTATGCTGTGGTAAAGCTTACCACCGACCTGAGCAAGCTTACTGAAAAGGAAAAACAGATGATCCCTTTGCTCCTGGAAATTTCGGAGATCATGGACGATATTTTCTGGCTACAGACCTGGGGCGACAAAAACACTTTGCTCGATACCATTAAAGACCCGTTTGCGAAGCAATTTGCAGCTATAAATTACGGTCCTTGGGACAGGCTTGGCGAAAACAAGGCTTTTATTGCTGGAATTGGCGAAAAACCAAAAGGGGCTAACTTCTATCCTGTTGATATGACCAAAGAAGAGTTCGAGAAATGGAACGACAAGAACAAAAGCAGTCAATATACCATCGTAGTCCGCGACGAAAACAAGGCACTGAAAAGCGTTTGGTACCACGAAGCCTACGCAGATAAAGTTAAAAAAGCTTCGGAATTATTACTTAAAGCCGCTGAATTGGCCGAAGATGCCGGTTTGAGAAAATACTTGACTTTGCGGTCCGCAGCATTGCTGAGCGACGATTATTTTGCAAGCGATATGGCGTGGATGGAAATGAAAACCAATACCCTCGATTTTGTGGTAGGCCCAATCGAAAACTATGAAGATGAACTCTTTGGCTATAAATCCGCACATGAGGCTGCCGTACTTGTAAAAGACAAAGAATGGAGCACTAAACTCGAAAAATTTGCTGCCATGCTCCCAACCCTTCAAAAGGAATTGCCCTGCGACCCAAAATATAAAAAGGAAGTCCCTGGAACCGATTCAGATTTGAATGCTTACGATATACTGTATTATGCAGGCCACACCAACAGCGGCGGCAAGACCATTGCCATTAACCTGCCCAACGACGAAAAAGTGCAATTGGCCAAGGGCAGCCGCAGGTTGCAGTTGAAAAATGCCATGCAGGCCAAATTTGATAAAATATTGGTGCCCATTTCCGAAGTGCTGATTGACCCTGCCCAACGCAAAAACGTAAAATTCGACGCTTTCTTTGGCAATGTTATGTTCCACGAAGTTTCGCACGGGCTGGGCATCAAAAAAACAGTTACCGGAAAAGGAACCATTCGCGAAACCCTCAAAGAGCAATATTCAGGTTGGGAAGAAGCCAAAGCCGATATTGTTGGCTTGTGGATGGTTAGCTGGCTGATTGAAAAAGGCGAACTTACAGGTATCACCGTGGAAGATGCTTACGTTACATATATGGCCGGACTTATCCGTTCCGTAGGGTTTGGCGCTGCCGAGGCACATGGCAAAGCCAATATGATGTGTTTCAATTTCTTTGAAGATAAAAAAGCCTTTTCTCGCAATGCCGATGGCACGTTTAAGGTGGATATCGACAAAACCCGTCAGGCCGTAAACGAGTGGAGTGCATTTATTTTAAGCGTGGAAGGCGAAGGCGATTATGCAAAAGCTGTTGAATATATGAAGCAAAACGGAAATGTTCGCCCCGAATTACAAGCCGGATTGGATCTGCTTAAAACCGCAAATATTCCCAAGGATGTAGTATTCGACCAGGGGAAATTGGCTTTGGGCTTGTAGTTTTATTTAATCCTTTAGCTTACGGCAAAATATTTAGCCCAACAGGTAAATGGCCTGTTGGGCTTTTTAGTGAATTTCCATGATTTATAACACCCATGCGCATAGTGTTTTTCCGGAAACCACTTCAATTTATGGAACCTTAGCTATCTACCATAATTGGAAACTTAACAGTATTGGGAAATAAAAACAAGCAGCTAAAATTAATTGAGGCCAATGGTTGCAAAGGCAATTGGTTTACCTAAGCTTGAAACTGTGTTAGCGGTTCTGCTTGAACAAACAATCAATTGATTAATTCAAAAAAGCCTTTTTCAATATTATAGCAATATATTTCCCCTGTTTCTATAATGTAGTACCATCCGCTTATACTCAGTTGGCCTTTTTCGTATTTTTCGGCAATATATGGATAGGTAAGCAAATGTTTTATTTGTTCCACCACGTTCATTTGTTCGGTTAGCCATTCCCTTGAGGCATGGTTACCATCGGGTAAAATCTGAAGTACTTTTTCTTTAACAGGAAGCGCCAGTTCGAGCCATTTTCGCGTATGAGGCAGCTTTTGAAAATAGGCCTCCGGTTTAAACAAAGCTGCACAGCCCCCGCAATTTGAATGGCCACAGATAACAATATTTTCGACTTCCAAAGCCTGAACCGCAAATTCGATAGCCGAAATAGTTGCCAGATAATCGCCTGAGTCCTGAAAAGGTGGGACTAAATTGGCTACATTCCTGATGATAAAAAGTTCCCCAGGCATTGTAGTAGTAATCATGCCGGGAACCAGTCGCGAATCGGAGCAGCCAATAAACAGGGTATGAGGATTTTGTTCTTTTCCAAGTTCAAAAAACAATTTCTCGTGTGTTTCAAAATCGTTTTGCCTGAAAGCAACGGCACCTTCTATAAGTTTTTTCATAAGTGAAATGTTTACTGTTTATGTTTCATTGGCACTGTGAAAGATGCAACCTGAATTGTAAGAACTGCTTTTTTTAACAGAAATACTGTGCTGGAAAATTTTAGCTCCCAAAACTTGACTCTCAATTATACTACATACAAATCAATCGTCAAACGGACAAATTTGCAATGCTTTATTTGAATGGAACAACTTTCATCCAATCCTCAATCCTCAATCCTCAATCTGCAATCCTCAATCTGCAATCCGACATCCGCAATCCCACATCCGCAATCCGACATCCGACATCCCACCTCACCCCCTCGCCGGCTTGTATTTCGATACTTTCAAAATCTGCTGAGAATCGGTGTTTTCCATAAGTTGTTTGAGTGTTATCCCATCCGATTCCCTCATATATTCTCGCACAATTTGCCATCCTATAAAAGCTCCGAGCCTACCGGGTGATTCGGCAGCAAAGCCAGCTGTAAAAGGGGCATCAGTCATCATTTTTGAAATCCCCTGCGGATCCGACGAAAAAAGCAATTGGTTCTGGATTATAAATGCCCATATTTCGCTTTCGTTTTTTTTGCTCCAGGCCAATTGGTCGGGTGAAAAACCAATCTTGAATTCATCCTTGCAGTCAGGTAAAATTACGTCAAGAAAATACAAGGCTTTTCCGGCAGTCACCATTTGGTCCAGTAGCGAATTCTGTTTCTGATCCACCTTTATTATGTTGTCCGATACCGCCAACATGCATTGCGGTAAAATGAAATCCCTTGTAAACCTTTGAGTTTTGTATTTCGGCAAACCTGCTTTTTGATAAGCAGTTACATCACTTCCCAGAAAAATATCAAGCCCAATAGCCATTGCTGTATCGGCAAAATAAACCGGGTTATCAACATCCAGGCCCGAAATATAGGTGTAACCAGCAGGAATTGGCTTTTCGGGATAATACTGCCTATAAAGGTCAAAAGCTGCGGTAAGTTCATTTTCCAGGAACGAAATGTCAGGGTATCTTTTCTCTGAAAGGTCGTACAGTTCCCTGATATTGGGATCGTTGAGGAAATTATAAATCCTAAGTATGTTCATGGTATCCTGCCATTGGTTTCCCAGAAAAAAAGCATAATCAGGGTAAAGCGAAGCCATCCCTTTGCGTAGCTGGTTTTTATCGAGTTTAAAGAGTGCCTGTTCGTAACGTTTGATCGTAATTTTGTTTTCGGCAATTTTCGTTTCTGGTTGCAAGGGTACAACAACTTGCGAACCTCTGTTTTTGCAAGCTTGAAGCGAAAAAAGAAGTAAAAATGTGATGATGAAGTAGTAGTGAAGAGTTGTTTTATTCATAAATTATCAGGTTTTGTTTGCCCGGAAAACAGTGGAAAGACTTTGTTTTTGGTTTACAGGAACTTTATGCCGAGGCTAACATTGAACATATTGTTTTTCAGGGTTAAATCATCGGAGCCGCTGTACAAATTATCAACCCCTATTTCGTAACGCACATCCAAAGTCATAAACAAAACATCGAGGCCAGCACCTGTTTGTACCGACCATGCACTGTTTTTTAGGTCATCAGCCGATTGCAATGGCCACAAACTGCCCATATCTGACGGATCAACTTGTTTGTCGATAGCAAAAGTAAAAACAGGTCCTGCTAGGATACGAAAATTAAAGATCCCTTTGTTGATAAGCTTATAGCCTAAAATGGCAGGCATTTTAATGGATTTAAGAGTGTAATCCTGGCTCTGTACCGAAACGCCGGCACTTTTGTTCAATGTGCCACTAACAACCTGATAATTAGCTTCGGGCTGAAAATAAAATTTGGAACCAATGCGTAGGAATGCACCAAACTGGAACGAATTCTGCATACTGGTCTGTATGGAATCGAGGTTATCAATAAGGGTGTTTGAATTGTAACCGATTTTTGGGCCTATACAAAAACCGATTCCCTGGGCTTTCACCAGAAACGATGAAAGAACAAAAAGTACAAAAATTAGGGCTTTTTTCATTTGTTTGGTTTTTGTATTAACGGTTTTAATCTTCAGTTATTATTTGCTTAACAGCACAGGTGTTTTTACTTTTCAGAACCATAACCCGATACAAAATTTGAAATTATTCGAAGGTTAAATTTTTAGATGTTAGGATTTTGGGTTTGGGTGTTAGGCTTAGTCTTCTTCTGCAATATTGTGGATTAAAATCAAGCATTTTTTTTGAATAGCAAAGCTCTAAATGCTCTCAAACTAATAGCCTAAATCTAACAAAATGGTACCTTATTCGATTTTCGGGTATAGTGCGATTTGTTTCATTTAACAGGATAGTTACAACTGGGTTGAACGTTAATGCTGGTTTTTCCCTTTGTTCTTACTACTTTAGCACCCTTTAATCAGCATTTCAGGGTGGATTTCAGATCGTTTTTACCTAAGAACCAATATTTCATTTCGACAAAGGTCCTTCTTTGTATGATATTGATATTTTCTCCTTGCACCCTCAAGAATCTTAATGCCCAAACCGATTCATTGCCTGCTTTATTTGCTGGCCCGGCGTGGCTTGTTCCAGCTCCTGAACTTAACAAGCAAAGGCTTACACTCTTCACAACCACGGTTGCAGTTGGCTATACGGCAACACTTATCGGACTTAACTATTTGTGGTATGCCGATTATCCAAGGTCCGCTTTCCATACATTTAACGACATAGAGGAATGGCAGCAAATTGATAAAGCCGGACATACTGTAACCCCTTATCTTGAAGCATTTTATATTATGCATGTTATGCGATGGACAGGTATAGGGCACAAAAAGGCTGCTGTTTATGCCGGGCTTACAGCGTTTATGCTTCAAAATACGATTGAGGCTTTTGATGGTTTTTCGGCCGGATGGGGAGCCTCATTGAGTGATGTTGCAGCAAATTTTGTTGGTTCGGCAGTTATGACCTCGCAAGAATTGGTTTGGGGCGAACAAAGGATTCGGCTCAAATTCCTGCCACATTTTGAAAGCTATCCCGCTGGCGAGCTCAAGCAAAGGGCCGAGCAATTGTATGGCTCTTCTTTGATTGTTAGAACCTTGAAAGATTACAACTCCTTGAATGTTTGGGCAAGCATAAACCCTGCCTCTTTCAATAAAAATCAAAGGCATGTGCGCTGGCTCAACGTGGCTATTGGCTATGGAGCTGGCGGAATGTACGGTGGATTTGGGAATACTTGGTACGATGAAAATGGTATATATCACGATAGGACGGATGTGCCTCGGTACAGAAAAGTATTTCTTTCACTCGATGTTGATTTTTCAAAAATAAAAACCCGGTCACGCACTATGAAAGCTTTTTTGGGCGTGCTGAATATTGTGAAAGTGCCAGCACCAACCCTCGAATTCAACACAAAAGGACAAGTTATTTTTCATCCTTTAATGTAAATATAGTTTTGTAAATACGTTGTAGGCAACAGGTTTAAAATAGTTTATAATTTTTCAGCTACTAATACCACATAATCAAACACGAATCCTTTTTTTAAGCATTTCTCGCCTCTTATTGTAAAGCCGGCTTCTTCGAGAAGGTTAATATATTCGTTCAGAGTGAGTTGATGAGGGTGCAGTATGTCGAAATGCAAATACCGAAATGCAGTTCGAAGGAATTTATTGTTGTGGGAATCAATTGATAAAATCAATTTGCCTCCGGTTTTACAATTTCTATAAAGTGAAAGTATTGCCTGTGGTAAATCCCGCACATGATTAATTACATTCAGGCTGAAAACTAAGTCAAATTGGGTTTGGTGTTTAAACTCTTCGGCAGAAGAAGTATGGAAATCCACATTATCGAATTTTTCAGGAATAAAAAAGGGCAGTTTTAATTTGTACTGCTCAATCAAAGGGTCAACTGCAGTAACTTGTCCGGGCAGTACCATAAATATGCCTGCCGGGCCACAGCCCATATCCAGAAAATTATGGTTTTTATTGGGTTTTACCCAATCGCTGATTTCATGGAGGAAATTATTCCAATAGTTTTGCTTCCAACGGAAATAATCATCAGGTTCTTTTCCCCGTAAATAATTTCCCCACCACCGCTTTTCAAAATACTGGGCTATTTTCCAACGTAGTGAGGTCATTCCTGAAAAGTTTTTGGCTGTTAATGTATTGAATTGCAATCAGGTGCTATCCTGACGGATTTGCTCAGTTCCTTAAATTGAAAACAAAACATCTCAAAACCAAAAATGGGTTTATTTTCAGAAAACCGTTAATATGGTAACACTAACTGCTTTGATTAATTCATTCCGTAGGACTTAACAACAATTAGATTCCTGTGCTACCTAAGAACGGTTATCTTTCCGGTGTGAAAATTATTGCCCTGCGAAATCCGGTATAAATATACTCCCGGAGCAAGTTTTTGTCCTTTAAAACTGCTTGCATCCCAGGAAATTGTGTTGTTACCCTTGGGAAGAATTTTATTGCAAGGAACCGAAACCATTTCGCCTAACATGGAATACACTTCAATTCTTACAAGAGATTCCGTTTTAACGTTAATGCTGAAAGTAGCATTATCACTTATTGGATTTGGATAAACTTTTATATTGCCGATGCTTTCAGGTGCACTGCTATGGCTCAGCAGGAGTGGGTCAACGCAAATTGATACATTGTTGTTTGAAGTTGCTGTGTTTACATAAAGTGTATCGCATAAAAAGCCTGTTTTGCCCGAAATGGGTGCAATAACCTTCACTTTCATGTTCAGCGTATCACCACTTGCCAGGGAATAGGGCAAGGTGATATTCCAGTTTTCAATTTCCCATGCAAATGGGATAGTGCCTGAATTGTTCACCTGTTCGATAGCAATGGTCTGGTTGGTGTAGTTTCTCACGGTGGCAATTTTCCCGTTTATCATATCCTCGAATGTGAGGAAGATAAGCGAATCGGGGGAAACAACTATGTTAGGAGGAACTGAAACTTTTACATAAAATTTATGCGCGTCAGGTGCTCCAATGTATGGATGGTTGGAACTGCGGTTGGAGGCATCTTCGGCATGGATAAAATACGAAATGGCAGAACCTTCCATTTGTCCTGGGATGCAGGCTGACCAATTAACTCCATTCGTATTTGTCATGGTCAATGTATCCCAATTCCCGCCATTCACATTGTATATTGTCCAAACCGAATCGGGGTAAATTGCCTGGCCGCTAAATGCAGTAATATCGGCGTTAACTTTAAAACAAGCCTGGGCTGGCAACGAATCGTGTAAAGGTGTGTGCGAAATCATCAACATTCCCAGATCGGCCACTTCATGTGTCCTGCAATGTAAAGCATCGGTTGATTCCCATGGTGTGCTCGGGTTGCCTAAAAATCCGATTACCTGATATCCTGGCATGGCAGCTTTATAAACTAAAATTGCTGCTGCATCATACGAAGTTCCCATAATTGGAACGCAAACCTTGTCTTTCATTATAAACGAGTTGGTATAAGGCTCGTTGTTGGGGGTGTTAACCCTGTAAACTTTATAAAGTGTGCCGTAAGAGCATAATTGCGAAGCATAAAATGCTGCAGTTGCTTCAATTTCATCGTATTGCGGATGTGTTACGGGCACTTTGCGGATAAGGACTTTGTTGGGGGCCAGAAATTTTCCCCAGCAGTCAATATGGTCAATGTAGGTCCCATTAGGATCCTGCTGCACCATATAGTTGTTAATACCGAGATAATCGTGTGCTTTTTGCGAAATCTGTTCAGCCGTTTGGGTTGGGTTTTCTTCCCACACAAGTTGGGTTGATGAAGCTTGATCTATTCCGTTGGTCATATAATTCCCACCAGTGTGGATCACATTCATCCCGAACCAAGGGATTCCCTGGCTGATTGCTACTTTTTTAGGTATTTCATCGTCGTTGGGTCGTGGGCGATTGTATGGAAAATCAACAATTCCAACTTGGTTGTTGCCATATGTTACGTACCAGGGGCCATAATCACGGGTCCAGTACGAATCGGTTGCGGCCAAAAGAAAACTGCAATTTGCAAGGTTTACTCCATTGGATTGGTATTGCCCGGTAACGGTGGTTTGTTGCGAACTGTTTGCTACAATGGTTGTAACCTTTGCATCTTTAGCCAGTTCCTTAATAATACTCATTGGGATTCCGAAAGGATAACGGATAATAACGCCATCGTTATTACCAAATTCCTCTACGTTTCGGACTACGCCTTCAGGAGGTGTGGTTTCAACAAAACCTAATGCAATTTTGTAACTATTTGCTGCTTCCTCAGCAGTCATTATGTGTTTTAACCCATTATTTGGATCAGCTTCCTGAGCCCTTGTGCTTAAAGCAAGAACCGAAAGGAAAAGGAATGCATACAGCGCGAAATTCTTCATATAAATAGTGCCTTTAACAAAGGCCAAAAGTAACCAAATTGGGTAATATATAATGGAATGGGAAGAAAGATTGTGTTTCATGTTTTGCATAGTTCAATCAAATGCCGCTGTTAGTTCATGGCATTCTTCAAAGAGTGGGAATCAAAAACCCTAAACGCCAAAAATTAAGATTAACCTTAAAATCCTTGGATGCGTTTAGGGTTTGAGATAAACGGTTAAAATAGGAAATTTTGTTCCATTATTTCAGCCACTCATCATTTGTTTTTTTGTTATCGGATATAAATCTGATTTGCTGAAACTCCATTTGGCGTATAAGTTGCAAGCAAATACACACCCGCTGGTAATCCTTGTATTATTATCCTTCTTTCACCAAATAAAATAAACCCTTCAGTGTTGCCCCACACTACCTTACCATCCATGTTTAGCAGTTTTATAGATGAAACTACTGCAAAGCCTTTTTCAGGTTGCAGTGTAAAATCACCATTACTCGGGTTAGGAAAGATATTAAATATGTCAGCATTGTTGCTGCTGTTAAAGTGAAGGGTTATTTCTTTGCTTGCCGAACATCCAAACGAATTTGTTACCGTTACATTTGTGCTTTTCACCCCTTTAACCGACCCTGTTGTGTCAACTACTATTGATGCGCTATTGTTCCCGCACGACCACTGATACAAAGCATCGCCACATACAGAAGCATCTAAAACTATGGAATACCCACTGAGGATCATGGTATCTGATGGTAATGATATAGTTGGTAAGGGATTAATATTCAGATTCATGCTTTTGTCTAAAACAGGGCAAGCATCAAATCCAATTATATGCATTTGCAATTGCGCGTTCCCATAAAGTTGGTCGAGTACACCAGGTTTGTAGGTAGTATTTGCCATGTTTATATCATCAAAAAACCCATCGCCATTGGTTTGCCAAATAACTGATGTCTGGTTTTTTGCGGTGGCCGCGGTTTCAAAACCTGCTCCTTCGCAAATTGAGAAGTTGTTTGAAAGTTGGGCTGTTGGAAGCAAGTGATTTGGCAAGTGGATGTCGTCTATCCAAACGGCATCATTGCCAGCCACACTACTGCCATCTTTGGTATAGCGCCATTCCAGTTTACGGAAACCTGGATTTACATGAAAAACCTGAAAATTCCAGTTTATATCTCCGCTCCATTCGCCCATAACCACACTATCAATGCAAAATTGCAATTTGTCTCCAAATGAAGATGATGTTCGACACCAGAAGCTAACAAAATCACAATTTCTAACATCACAATTATAAATAAGCGACGACGATTCATTGTTTTGTATTTGTCCTGAACGTAAAGCTTGTTTGCCATCGAAAAAATTGGCAGGATCCATTTCCCAATTGGCAGTCCCACCATCAAGGAAGGATGTATGGGATTTAAAGCCGTTTTCAAAGTCTTCGTCAGGTTCGCCTATAGTGGTGAAATCGAGTATTTTACCTTCCGAAAAACCATTTGAATTTACAGTGCTTACTTTCCAGTAATATGTTGTGCCATATTTAAAGTTAAATTCGGGATCAAATTTGGTTTCGGCAATACGTTTTGAATTAATCAGGTTAGTGGGAGGGTTATCTGTTCCGAGGGTGAACAAATAGTAATCAGGGGATTCGCCCTCGCCTTTTTCCCACGAAAATGTCCTGCTGATGGGTTGCAACTCACTATGATTTATTGGTTGGGGGCTTACAATAGCATCAGGGAGCAGGTTTATTTTAATTTCTGCAATGTAAGGCAGATAGTTAAAAGAGGTGATTGTAAGGGTCAGGCTATCGCTGGTGAGTGGTTTGTTAAGTTTTATGGTTGCTTTACCTTCGGTAATATTTGAAGTTCCTAAAATTTCACCATCCATGCTAATACAAGCAAATCCATCACTTGCGTTACATTCTATTTCGTAGCTTTCACTTCCCAGGTTTATACTTCCTTTATGGCTGACAATAAATTTTTTCGGTTTGGTAGTTCTAACATTGAGTGCGGGGTCGCCAAATAGAATCCATGAATCCGTGGTCTTGGTTCCCATTTCACTAAATTCTTTGTTCATGCCAATTAGGCCGCTAATTGTAATAGAACCCAAAGTGGAGAACCCTTTTTGTGGGCGGCATAATAAATTTGCAATATGGTGCTGTGCCGCAAGTGGGGGAACAGTATATTGCGAGCCAGATGCCATAAGTGCCGCTACAGCTCCTGAAGGCCGTCCTTTGTTGTCAGTTGCCCTGAGCAAGGATTCGGCAAAGCATGAATTGTTGACAAAATCGCCGTTTCCGCAAGCGGCTGACCATATTATTGGATATTTGCCATTATTTGCCAGATTTTGAGCAACTGCTTTTGTAAAGGAACCTGTACCCCAACCATTTGACGAACCATGGCCCGCATAAAATATCACCCCTGTACCTTCATTGATTTTGGAGGCTATTGCTGAAGGGGAAGGATCGCCACAAGCATCGCCCAAACCCTGGGAACCATCATAGAATTCGTTGGAATAAATATAAGTGCTTGATTCGAGCGTATCAATAATACTGCGGATATGAACGAAATCGGTTTCGTAATTGCCACCTAACTCGGTTGCCGATCCAATTCCTGTGGCTGTTGATAGCCATGGTCCATCCGAACTTGGATTGAGTTCATATTCCAGCGTCCGTTTTACCTGCACCTCAACGTCTTTTACTGTTTCGGCCGAAAACCTTCCCACCATGATATCAGGGTAGTGTCCACTGCCAGTGTGAATACCAGAGAGATAAGAGTAATAGTTGTCGCTCGCTTTAGAAGCAATCCTATTTGTTGGAATTTGTTTTGAATCACCAACCAACAATACATACGCTAAAGTGCTATCCTGTAAATAGTGTGCCTTAATCGCATTTTGAATCCCAAGAGAATCCTTGAACTGATTGGATATAACAACTTTAGTAGCAATGCCGGTTTGTTTACGCCAACTAACTAATGGCGCAATAGCAGAAGTATATTCTTTGGGACATATAACAAGCATGCTTCCGCGATCCGACTCATGGCTGCATGTACGCAAAGCATTGGTTTGATTATTGAGTGTTGCAACACTAAGCCCTTCAATAGGCATGATTTTAAGGTCGGCAATTGATAATGGATTTACCCCGACGCCTCCTTTATTCACAATTTTAAGCGAAAGATTGAAATAAAACCTAAGTACATGTGTCGTAGGGTTGTATTGGAAAGGATATACCTCAAATACCTGGTTACGTGTATTCCTTAAAGTAAAAGGTTGGTGTGAATCAAGCAGTTGGCCGGGATAAAACGCATCGACCTGATAAACTCCGCCTTTTACCGTGTGAATGGCTTTGCCATCATTATTTATGTTTCCAGCCGAAGGCGGAATATCGATATTGGAAAATTCCTTGAACTCAGATGAGACCACAATTACTTCCATATCGCCATTGGCTGGAAGTTTTAGGGTAAAATTAAAACTTTGCAAATCAGGGCTTCCAGCATCCAATATTGGATGGCCATCGGGGATTTCCGGATATTGATACGTTTTACCTTCCGTAACGATTTCGCGAATAAAGAAACCAGGAAGTTTAATCGAAATCTCAGCAATTTGGTCAGTGCTTCCTGCTGAGGTATAAACGCAAGAGTTGGGCAATTCAGAGAAAAGCCCAACCCACCGCTGCCCAACTACCGTAGTAGCCGACAAAACAAGGCAAAAGAAAAGCAGTAAAAGCTTTCGTGAGTAAATACGAGTCAAAGGAGTAGGTGTTGAGGGATTAGTACACGAGAAAGTAAACGAGAAAGTTGACGAAGGCGTTTTAGTGGGGAGAGTGGTGGGGAAAGTGGTGGGTAGTGTAGAGGGTAGTGTGTTAGCTAGTGGAGCGGGAAGTAAAAAGGTAGGAGAGAGTGTGGTAGTGCGTTGTGTATATATATATAACCCTCCTTGTAAAAAGTAATACAATTTACCACTAGTTTTTACAAAACTTTTACTGAAGTGTGTTTTTTCTTGCATGGTAGCCCCTCGGGTTATTTATTGGTTTCTACTTTTTTAAATCGTTATTGACAACAAATTCTAATTTGCCACCTCAAAGCAAACAGTTTTAAGTTGTTTAAAAGAAAACTGTCTTTTCTTGTTTTGTTTTTTTTTTATTGCGTTGTTATTCAATGTTTTAGTATTAATAATTGTTTTTGTTTATTTATCCCAACAGTTCAATTCCTTTTGTTTTAACATTAGGGCCATAAAATCAAACATGAAAATATCATTAGAAGATTTCCAGTTTGATGTCCTAAACAAAATTGAAACGAAATAAATCAGGAAAATTTGCTGGTTTCTGAAGAAGTCAACAAATATAAACGAGGTTAAAAAGCAAAATCTTTTTCAAGCAAAATCACATAGCTGTAAAAAATATTTACACTTTTAGCAACATCGTTTTAGCAGGAAATTCAGTGTATAAATAAACCTACCTCACGGTGGGTATCCTGCAAAAATATTTTATGGGGTAGGAATTTATGAATCAATCGAAAACCCTTATTAAAAGAGGGTCAAAAATTGCCCCACTTTTGGTAATTTTTTTTTGTTAGGCACACAACAAACGGCTGATTCACTTTTTGCGAATCAATTTTACGTTAAGTTTAGCAATGTTACACCGTGTTATTTTACATAGTGCGGTGTAACATTGCTGCCAAACTGGGTTGTGATTATTTGGTTACAACAAACTTTTTAACTACATAACCGTCAGGTTTACTAATGGTTATGTTGTAAGTGCCGGGAGCTGTGTTGAGGTTCAAAGCTTCTGAATATTTGCCATTGCATTCGATTCCGGTTTTTTCATAAACCAGCGATCCATTTGCTGAAGTGATCCGGATGGCCAAAATATCCTTGCCCGGGATTGTAACTGTAAGTACAAAATTTCCATTATTAGGATTTGGGGAAATACCTACCCCAATATTGCTTGTGTTGTCGCCAATGCCAAGCGAACTATAAACCTTAACAGCAAAAGTTCCTGACCAGACACTTTCACCGCAGTTGTTAATAGCTTTTACATTTATGCTTGCATTGCCACGGTAGGTGCTGTTCCAAACAACATTCCCCGTGGTAGAGTTTCCTGAAATAATACCCGCTTCTGCAGGCAATATCTGCCAAACGTATGATTCAGTGTAATTTGTATTTGCAACTGTATAGGCTGAATTTCCAACTGAATAAAGGTCTATTTCAGCAGGCCCTTGTGGTTTGGCAGGTACATCAACCAAGTTATTGATAGTTACAGCACTCAATTGAGTGGTTGAACACAAAGTAGCATCAATGGTTTCGGTTACCGATATGTTGTTTGTGCCGGCATCATTCCAAGTTACTTGAACCTGATTTGTTCCGGTTCCTGAAGTGATGGATCCTCCTGTGATATTCCAACTGTAGCTGTTTCCGGCAACTGCTGGTGTTGAATAGGATGTGTTATCCCCTTTGCAACCCATCGCATTTCCTGAAATTACAGTGGAAGGGGTAGGGTGAATAGTTACTGGTTTAGAGGCTGTTGCCAAACAATTGTGAGTCGTTTTTTCAGTTACCATAACGCTGCCCTCAGCCGTACTTCCCCAGTTTACAAGTATTTGGTTGGTTCCGATACCTGATTGGATAACCCCACCTGTTACTGTCCATTCGTAAGTGTTTGAAATAGTAGCTGCTGTGGAATAAATTGTGCCGGATGTGAGTGCGCAAACTTTATTTTCGCCGGCCACCACCGGAGCCGGTGTGCCATGTATGGTAAGTGTTTTTGATGATACTGCATCTTCGCAAGTTTGGTTTGAAGCAGTAATTGTCAAGGTTACAAAACCTGCCGCAATATCCTCATTGCTTGGTGTATAGTCAGATGTTAGAAGTGTTGGATCTGAGAAAACCCCGCTTCCACTTGTTGTCCAAAGCAGGTTGGTGTGATTGGTAGCTGTTGCCCCAATATTAACAAATACAGGGCCGCTGCAAATTGTAGCATTTTCGCCTGCATTAGCTGTAGATGGGGTTTGCATGCTAAGAATCATATTGTCAGTAATGGTATCAGTTGCTCCAAACGCTTTTATGGTAAGTGTAACCTGACCAGCAGCCACATCAGCAAGGCTTGGAGTGTAAATTGGATCAAGGATGCTTGGGTCGTTGAACAATCCTGTGCCTGACGAATTCCAAGATATTGAAGAGTAATTAGAGGCATTTCCATTGCACTGATAAGGAGCAGATTGACAGATTAATCCATCATTGCCTGCTGATGATGTTGTATAAATAGGAAGAGGCAAAACGATAAAATCGAGCCAAGCACAATCTGCTCCCGCGGATCCGCTTCCATTTTTGGAGTAAACAAATTTAAAAGTATGGTTTCCGGCTGCAACAGGGAATGAGGCCTGAGTCCATGGTGTGTTTCCAGAATAGCTGGCTTTCAACGAATTATCAATATAGAATTTCAAACCGTCTGTGGTTTGTTCACACGAAGTTTTATAAATGAATTTTATACTATCGTTGTTAGGAACATTGTAGCTGAGAACCAATTGGGAGTTTTGGGAGTTATTTACTGCGCCCGATTTTGCTGAATAAACACCTTCATAAGGGCCTTCGTTGGTTATGGTCCAAGGAAGGTTTCCGCTGCTTGTCCACGAAAATTTGCTAAAATCGCCAGTTTCCCAATCTTCAACTTTTAAGCCGGACTGAACAACATAAGTACGTTGTACATTGTATTCGCCCGAAACAGCTTCATAATCGAAGTTAACCGAAAGCCCTTCTGGGGCATCGGGGCTAACCGTTATGTTAAATTCGGCAAACGAAAGACCGAGCGGGTTTATTGAACCAATGCTGTACGAACTGCTGTTCAATGTTATTAGCCCACTGCTCACCGAAAGGTTTGCATTAACATCTGGGGCAGTACTAGTCCCTAAATTGGAGGTAACAATCTTAACCTTAGCAGTTTCGCCTGCATCAAGCCTGTTGTTCCCATTGCCTCCTTGTGAGTCGTCAATTGACAATACCCCTGCTACCAACCCTGGTGCATGGCACTGCAAATTAAAATAACTTACCCAATTATCAATGCCGTTAGTGGCAGTTGCAGTTACCAATTTCTGGTAACCATCAGGAACATTATTGGCAATTTGTACTTTAAACCCATTTTCAACCGTAACTGTTTGTTGCGATGCGATAGTAGGATATGGTTCTGTATTGTCAACAATGGTAATGAAAGGATCGGTTGCATTAAGGCTAACTACAACGTTTTCGGCAGGGTTGTTGCCCATGTTTTTCTCCGAAAGGGAAAGGAAAGCGTTTTCGCCGAAGTCAAGAGTTTGGTTGTTATTTCCTGCTGGGTCGTTCACAGTGAAAGAATCAGTAATAACATACGGGTTTTCAGCCGAAATAACCACAGTGCTCGAATAATGCCTGTAACAGTTTTGCTTTGTTACAACTACCTTTACAGTGGTGCCAATTGCCGGAGGAACTACCGCAACGGCTACCGGAGAACCTGTTCCTGTTCCGGTACCAATTATTACCCCATTTGCTGTAAGTGCAATAAATGAACCTGCATCAGCGGTAACATTAAATGTAGATGCTGTGCTAATCATCACTTCAGGATGCGAAACAGTTAAAACCTGAGGCACTTCACTGAAAATTGTGAGGAAAGCATCGCTGTGATGGTGGAAAAGGTGATAAGTTACTACCTTATTGGATGTATTGTATGGCCATGACGATTGCTGAAGGAAGTATTTACCGGCAGCGTTGCCGAATGCTGGAATGATACCACGTTGCTCAAACATTGCACCATAAGCTGGCATAAATTCGGGCCACATATTGTCGTACATACCCCAAACATAAGTATCGTTAACAAATGAGTAGGAGGTTTCGGATGCTGCCAAAATACCTACGCAGCCCGCATTTTGACCGTTGTATTTATACCTGTGGAATTTTTCGGCAAAACACTCACTGGTGTAATTGTATTTCCCGGTAAGGCAATTAACAGACATGATGTATGAAAGCTTCCCAACATTAGTCAATCCGTCGATGCTACTGTTTACATACGATGGTTCGCCCCAGCCGGTTTCCATTCCATGGTCGCGGTGCTGTAATATAAATGCACCTAAATTAAGGTTAGTGTTTACAACAGCAGCAGTTCCGCCAGTCCAGCCTCCAAGTGATTGTGGGGTGGCAGGAATGTATCCCAAACCATTTGGCCCGAAGTAATTTATGACAGTATTGGTATTTGTGGCAGTTGACCATGGATCCACAGTGGGGTTGCCTTCATAAACAGCGTTGATGCGTACAGGTTCTTTGCCAAGCGAATTTTTGAAAAATCCTCCGACCACTTCCGAGCAAATCTGGAACCAACGTTCAGTTTGCCAGCCTAATGCAGTAATTGGGTGTGCGTAGAAATATGGGTCAGTGGGCGGGGTCCTCTCATAATCGAGGAATTTGCGCATGTATGTTTCTAACTGGCTTGCATTGCTTGCCGTCATACGTGCCATGGCAATTTCGGGAAGGTCGTCGCCATCAATATCGCCATAAATATTATCCGAAACGCAGTAGTTGTCCCAAATAGGGGAGGTGATGCTGTTAGAGGCATTGGAGCCAAAATCGGCCATAATTAAAATGGCTGAAGGCGGAATATCCCAATTGTTGTATGCATTGTTTATGTATGTCTCAATAGCACCCGTTGTGCTTCCTCCAATTTCCTGTAACGAAACAATTTTTGTGAGTATTCCTTGCTCGGTGCGATAAGCATTTATGGTGTCGGCCCATTTTTTAAAGATAGGATCGTTAGGTATAATGATCAGATATTCGCATCCGGTTGCATCTGTATTTACATTTTGGGCAGTGCGGGCCGAATAGTCAATGGCGGGAATAGATTCGTAATTGAGGGAATGATCCATGATGATTGGATCCCAATAACGGCTGCGTAAACGGTTTTCGCCAAATTGTCCGTTACCACCCGAAAAATTTACTTTTACCTCAATATCGCGGTAAACAATTAATTCCTTGGTGATAGGGTTGTATTGAAAAGGGGTAACGCTAAGCATTACCACATCCAGCCCACGGATTTTCATGTTGTTTGAAATGACGGCTGGCTGTGCCGGATAAAAAGCATTTTTGCCATAAATGCTCAAATCGCGGTTGTATTGCAATGGGCCACGTTCGCTTTCGAGGGGAATACGTGGGGCAGGGGCCATTTCAATGTTCTGAAAAGTTTCAACCCGCTTTTTAACGATTTCTAAACTAGCAGTGGCTCCCTGTGGGATAGCAACATATTTACTTAAAGTTGGCAGGTTAGGGGCACCTTCGCCATTAGGTAAAAAGATTCCATCCAAAGTGATTTCTTGCATGCTTTCGCCGTTAATGGCACGCGAATCGAGTGAAAAATCACGTATTGAGAAGTTGACTGTTACACCCAAAGCATTCTGTGCTTTTAGGGTTACTCCCTGCTGGCCCCAGCTATCCTGATAAGTTACTTTTTCGGCATTGGCACTTAAGCCAAACAAAAGCACAAAACTTAGTGCAAAATGAAAAAAATACTTGTTGAACATTGAGTAATTGTTTCTCATGGGTTGTTTTTTGGATGAATGGATGATGGGATTTGATAAGTTGAGCGGTAGGCTGGTTTGCTGCTGAAAAGCTATACAAAGTCTATTCAACTTTTTCGTTTTTATGGACTTTGTTTGATGCATGTTTTGCTAAATGTGGGTTAAAACATTGATTGTCAAATATCGTCCTCAACAGTGTTTACTGCAACAAAATTAACCGCACAGTTTCGCATTATATTTGCAGCAACGGTACGAGGCTGCGAATATAGACTATATATTTTCAAATTTAGTTATAAACCATGTCATTTTTTGACGAAACGCCTCAATTTAGAATGTGTATAAATAACAATATGCAAATGTTGTTCTTGATCATGTGTTCCATTACTTTTGTATCAAAAACCAGGAATTCTTTTTGAAAAACATTGATAAAAAATGAAGATGGGAACAGTAAGTTCGATGATTAGGTTTAAGTTAAGCAATATCAAAAAGGGTATTAAAAAGACCATGAAAATTTGTCTTTTCCCCAATAACCATAAACCATTTCCTATTCTTCAATTACCATTAACCAATAACCATTTCCAATTCTCCAATTACCAGAAAACATTCACCAATTAGCATTAACCATACACCATTAACTATTCTCTGTCCTATCATGAAATAGGTTGACAAGAAGTTTAGTTCATAACTTTACAATTTGTCAAAAATGGGACAGAACAAAGTGCGACGCACCTTCAGTGAACCTTTCAAGCGGGAGAAGGTTAAAATGCTTGAAGATAGACAAA
>CAJAXK010000102.1 GCA_903946925.1 uncultured Bacteroidales bacterium
GGTGGTGGTTACGGTGGATGCAGCTCCAACTGCCAATGCTGGCTTGGACAAATCCTTGGGCGAATGTACTACACCAGCCCAAAGCGTAACATTGAACGGTTCGGGAACTGGAACTGGAATAAGTTATTCATGGCTTCCAACAACCCATCTTATAGGTGCAGGAACAGCAACGCCAACTTTCAGTAATGCCCCGGCAGGGGTTTATACCTACACACTGATAGTTACAGATGCATACAATTGCACGGCTACCGATGTGGTGGTGGTTACGGTGGATGCAGCCCCAACCGTTTCCGCAGGACCTGCAGGAAATATTGGTTCATGCATTGGGCAGCATTATCAAATTGCCGCTACAACAAGCGGTACAGGTCTTTCCTATTCATGGTCAGGCGTGGGCTCCATTTATTTGAGCAGCAGGGCGATAGAAGATCCATATTTTAATGGAGGCGCTTCCGGACCTGGTACGTATATATTAACGCTTACAGTAACTGATGTTTATGGCTGCGTTTCCAGTTCTAATGTTACCATAGTTGTAGATCCTCGGCCAATAGCAATCGCAACCGGAAATGCAACAATTGGTGATTGTACCGGACAAGCAACGGGTCTAAGCGGTATTACCTCAAGTGGCAATGGGTTATCTTTTGCATGGTCGCCCACAGAATATTTGGTTGACCCTACAACTGCAACCCCCATTTTTACGGGCGCACCTGCAGGCACTTATTTTGTAATGTTGACAGTAACCGATATTCATGGTTGTACCTCTACTGACAATGTTGTTGTTATAGTTGACAATGCGCCAACAGCCGATGCCGGAGCCGATAAAACTATATATGGTTGCTCAAATCAGTCAATTACCATTAATGGAACCGGTTCTGGTACCAATGTTACTTATGCATGGTCTGGAACCGGCGCTGGATACCTTGATAACCAAAGTATTGTGGCACCTAATTTTACCACCCAACTGAACCCTGCTCCTGGAATTTATTCCCTGATACTCAGTGTTACAGATATATATGGGTGCGTAACAACCGATCAAATGCAAATTACGGTTCTTGCTGGCCCTAACGCAAATGCGGGAACCGATCACACCCTTTGTGGAAGGATACCTTATGTGTTGAACGAAGCTGCTGCAAACAATGCAACGGCTTACACATGGTCAACTTCAGGTACTGGAACTTTCGATAACCCTTATACGGTTAACCCGACGTATTATCCAAGTTCCGGGGATATGGTTTTGGGTAGCGTTATCCTCACTTTCTGTGCATCGCGGCTTCCGAATTGTGATGATGTTTGCGATAATATGACCCTAACGTTATACCAAAAACCTGTTGCGTTTTTTAGTGTTCCAGCAGTTCCATCGCCTTGTTCAAACAGCCCTGTCTTTTTCGATAACCAATCCGTAACCACCAGTGGTTATATAAATAAATGGGTTTGGGATTTTGGCGATGGTACGCCAAACGTTACCATTAACCATCCTTCGATCCCTGATGTGTGGCATACTTTTGTAGGAAATGCAACCGCCTTTCAGGTGAAACTTACGGTTACAACTTCCTTTGGTTGTGCTGATTCTACAACACAAATAATCTATATCAGCCCTGCCCCAATACCTAATTTCTCACAAAGCTCAATCCTTTGCGATAACCAGGCTGTACAGTTTACTGACCAAACACAAATAAATGGCGGGGGAAATATCCAAAACCGATCCTGGAATTTTGGCGATCCCGGCTCAGGTGTTAACAATACATCGAACTCACAAAACCCTGTCCACCTTTTTACCCATGCCGGAACTTTTGTGGTAACACTCACAGCAACCAATTTAAACGGCTGCGATAGTACAGTATCAAAAACCATTATTGTTAACCAAAGACCTGTTTCTAATTTTACTGCCGATACGGTGTGTTTGGATAATGTTACAAGCTTTGCTTATGTGCCTACAGGAACAGGGACAATTGCTACTTATCTTTGGGATTTTGGTGATGGAACCACTCCAAGCACAACCGGGCCATCCAATGCCCACCTATTTGCCACATCAGGTGTTTTTAATGTAAAACTTACTGTAACCAATACTTTAGGTTGCGTGAAAGACACCACAAAACAAGTGCTCGTTTTAGCTAAACCCTTTGCAAACTTTAGTACTTCACAAACTTTGTGTACTTACGATTCGGTGCAGTTTACTTCATTAGCCACTACACCACATGGGTTTATAACCAAATGGGTATGGTATTTTGGTGATGGAAACTCTGTTTCCAGAATTTTCCCGGCCAACCCTAATGTTAAGCATTTATACACTTCGGGAGGAAACTATAATGTTACACTTTTGATTTATACTTCCGATTCCTGTTCGGCACAGGTGATTAAACCAATTAACGTTGGCTCATCGCCAATTGCCAATTTTACCATAACCCAAAATTCGGTCTGCGAGTTGACACCTGTTCATTTTTTCGATAACTCGGTTCTAAATGGTGGTTCGCAACTTGTTAGCTGGCTTTGGGGTTTTGATGATCCAAACTCTGGCATCAATAATTCATCAACCGATCAAAACCCATATCATACTTTTACTGGTTTTGGCACTTTTGATGTTTCCTTAAAAGTTACCAATCTTAATGGTTGCGACAGTACCATAACCAAAACAATTACGGTTAACCAGCGGCCGGTTTCCAATTTCTCAGCCGACACAGTTTGCGAGGGTAGCCCGACTTCTTTTGCGTATATTCCTGGCGGTACAGGAACTATTGTTGGTTATACATGGGACTTTGGTGATGGGATTGTTTCATCTCCTTCACAAATTCCTACAACTTCACATCAATATTCGACTGAAGGGATTTACTATGCTAAATTAACGGTTACCAATTCGTTAGGTTGTGTAAAAGATACCACAAAACAAGTGCTTGTTTTAGGCAAACCACTTTCCAATTTCAGCACTTCACAAATCCTTTGCACATCCGATTCGGTTCAGTTCTTCAACCTTTCATCAACACCACACGGGTATATTGTAAAATGGAAATGGGAATTTGGCGATGGTAACGAAGCTACCCGAATTTTCCCCGAAAACCCTAATGTTTCCCACTTATTCGGAACAGGCGGCACATACAATGTCAAACTTACAGTTACTACTTCCGACTCCTGTACCGCCTTTGTAATAAAACCTGTAAACATAGGGTTTGCCCCGATGGCAGATTTTTTGGTTGCACAAAGTTCTACCTGTGAGTTGCGCCCTGTTTATTTTGATGATAACTCCGTTTTAAATGGAGGATCTATAATAACCGGATGGATTTGGGATTTCGGTGATCCATTGTCTGGAACAGCCAATAATTCTACCCAGCAAAACCCTGAACATATTTTCATGAACAATGGCACTTACAATGTAACACTGAAGGTGACAAATGCGAGCGGTTGTTTCGATACAATTACAAAAACAATAACCATTGACGAAGCCCCGAAGGCAAAATTTTCAGCCAATTCGGCCTGTTACGACAGCCTCACCAATTTTGTGGACCAATCGGTTACAACTACTGGCACAATTGATTCCTGGCTTTGGGACTTTGGTGACCCTACTTCCGTTGCCAATACGGCAACAGTTCCAAATCCTAACCATTTATTCACCGAATGGGGAACCTATAATGTGAAACTTACTGTTACAAATTCAAATGGATGCGTACACGATACAACTATTGCTGTTGAAGTGCATCCTAATCCATTAGCACATTTTTCAACATCTACCCTAAATAGCTGTTTAAACAATTCGGTTCAGTTCAACGATTTATCCACATTGCCACAAGGCTTTATCAATAAATGGAAATGGGATTTCGGAGTTACTACTGCTTTAAACGACACATCTGTTGCGCAAAACCCTTCGTGGAAATATGCTTTACCAGGAGTGTATCAGGTAAAACTCAGGGTTACCTCGTCGTATGGGTGTTCTGACTCGATTGTACTTCCGGTAACAGTTTTCAGACCGCCAACAGCGAATTTCCTATACCAATCCATTCCATGCCAGAACGGCAAGGTTTCGTTCCAGGATTCTTCATTTGCCCATCAAACAACAATTGTGGCCTGGAAATGGGAATTCGAACCGTATCAATATTCTGTTACACAAAACCCGGTGCATGTTTTTTACGATATGGATTCATGCTACAATGTCAGTTTGATTGCAACTGATTTCAGGGGTTGCATTGATACTGTTGTCAAGCAGGTTTGCGTACCATCAGCGTTGAAAATTGCCTTTACCTCTACTGAAACCTGTTTGGGCGATTCAACATACTTTGCACCACAACTCATTGAGCCGACCACAGACTCACTTCTTTTCTTCGATTGGAATTTCAACGACCAAAGTTCTGGAATTTACAATACTTCAACTAAAAAATTCCCTTCGCATTATTTTGCGCAAGCCGGCACATACTTGGTTAGTTTACAAGCAAGAGATGAGTTTAATTGCCCTGCTGTTGTCTATACCAATGTTTTGGTAAAACCTTTGCCTACGGCAACTTTTACTTTTAACGAAGGGGTTTGCGATAGTTTGGTAACTTTCTATAAACCGGTGGCGGTTGGTGGCAACATAGTTTCATGGCTTTGGGATTTCGGCGATGGAACCGATACCTTGATAAAATTAGTACATCCAGACTTTTTGTCCCACAAATACTCTGGCGAAGGTTTTTATACTGTAAAATTGACTGTCAAGAATGCCGATAGCTGCTCAAATACTATTACCACACCCAACGTTTGGGTTAAACCTTGTTTGCAGGCTGCATTTGGCTTAGGCGATACGTTAACCTGTCAAAACCAAACATTTGCATTTGCCGATAATAGCGTTAGCGGAACCCCAATATCGGCATGGAAATGGGATTTTGGCGATGGGGATTCTTTAATTTATGTAATTCCCAAGAGGGATACTGTGATACATACCTATTTTACACCTGGAACCTATACAGTAAAAATGATCATAATAGGTTCGGTTTCTGGAAATTTGGTGGCAGATACAACTCAAACCATTGTGATTGTGCGTCCTTCGCCAATTGCTGATTTTATAGTCACGGAGAATAAATTCTGTTTTGGAGGGAAAGCATCGTTCACGAATACCAGTGCTGAGAATGGCAGCGAGATAAATAGCTGGAAATGGGATTTTGGGGAGGAGACACTAACATCAGATACCTCCACTTTGCGAAACCCAGATGATTATCTGTATAGCGAACACGGCAATTTTATGGTTCAACTAATAGCAAAGAATGGGTTTGGATGCAAGGATACCATTTTGAAAGCTGTACAAGTTTTCCGTCTTCCAGAATCAGGTTTCGAAAGCGAAAACGCCTGTGTAGGCCAGCTTACTGTTTTTAACGATAAAACAATTGGATTCGATACAACCATAACCTTATGGAAATGGTCGATTCTGGATACTATCACTGGTTTTGTTAATTATCAGACCATACAGAACGCTATCTATACTTTCGATAGGCCTGGAGCTTATTTGGTTAAACTATATTCGGAAGACGCAAATAAATGCTCTGATTCAATCCTTCAAAAAGTTTCTATTTTCACTAAACCTGTAAGCGCCTTTACTTATACAGAAAATATTGACGGCGTTCAGGGACAAATCCAGTTTGAGAATGGATCTACTGGTGCTTCAGCCTATTTGTGGGATTTTGACAATGGGCAGCAAAATACCCACGAAAACCCACCGGTAATAACCTTTACCGAGGATGGTGATTACACTATCAGGCTTATGGCTGCAGCCGACTCCACTAATTGTTCCGACACCTCAACCCTTATTTTCAAGTTTGTTTTCAAAGGTTTATATGTTCCAAATGCATTCTCTCCGGGTAATGCCAAAGAGAGTGTACGTTTACTTAAACCTGTTGGAATGGGAATCAAAACTTATTTGTTCGAAGTTTATGATCGCTGGGGCAATTTCGTGTGGAGTACGGATACAGTTGATGTTCATGGTGTACCGATTGAAGGTTGGGATGGAAAAGATGAAGGTGTGGATATGCCTATGGGTACGTATGTGTGGAGAGCAACTGCGGTATTTAGGGACGGATCGGTTTGGAATGGCCATAATGTTGGCATACAAGAAGATAAGTACAAATATGTATTCGGTACTTTTACTTTAATCAGGTAAAATAATTTTCAACAAACCCTAAAAAAGCACCCCAACAAGGTGCTTTTTTAGTTTCTATCCACAAAAAATCCCCTGCTGCGATTAAATCGAAACAGGGGATGAAAAAACCAACTAAGGTTAGTTTGGAATATTAATTCTTCACCAATTTCCCAGTTTGTATAAAACCTGAGTTCTGGTCGGTGAGGGTTACAAAGTACAGGCCATTCCTTAAATTATGGATGTCTATTTCGATGCCACCGGCTACAAAATCCAATTTGTAATCGGAGATTTGTTTGCCGTTTGCATCCATAATACGGATTTTTCCATCAACCATACCACTGTTTACAACCTCAACAAATACCTTGTCCCTGGCTGGATTTGGCGATAGTTTCAGGGAGCTTTCCCCATCTGCAACATGCTGAACATTTGTACTTTTTACAACCTCAAGCAAGGTTTGCTCTTCAAAAATATAGTCGCGGTAAGTTGGGCTGTTGTTCAACAACGAAATGGCAAAATTGGAGTTGTTGCTTTTCTTGTTTTCGATTTCACCCAATTTCATTACGGTATTTTCAGGTAAAGCGGAACCTTGGTTTGCTATTGCATCCAAATCGCTAAGGCGCAGGAATTTATAATCGGCTTCATCTGCATTTTCAGGACTGAAACCTTCCAAGCTTAGCCTGGCGTTCAGATAATCGGCTGCTGCATAATAGAAATTGTATTTGAGCAACGCTTTTTCATTTGCCATCAGGGATGCCAATTGGAGGATTTCATTCAGCAAAGCAACATCTGCATTTCCTACCGAATTGAGGATCAGGCTGGCATCATCAAACTGATTTTCTGATGCTTGCAACAGTTCCTTATAATTGTTCGACAAACTGTAACTACCTGCAGCACCTGCAATTCCTTTAAATAGGACAGAATAATTATCGCATAAGTATTTGATGTTCAAATTCCCTTGCGAAGGCATGTTGTAAATCTGGTGTCCGCACGAAGCCGTTGAGTGGTATGGCCTATTGCTCACAATCTGTACCTGTGGGAACGAAATATTGAACATCCCGAAGTTATCGGCCACCTGAATAGTGGTGTTGCTGTTGATATCAACTGCAGCATTGTAGTTGCTCCAAAGCGTGTTCAAACCCGGATCGGCAGGCGCCAAAGTCCCGATGTTACCAGTGTATCCAAACACATTGATACCAACAAAATTGTAGTTGTACAGGTAATTGTTCCTGATTTTTGGCAATGCGCCTGCGCCAAACTGCCTGAAATCCATGGAAGTGTAACAATCGGTAACACAATTGCTCGAAACTTCGCTCGCGGTCGAAAGATTAATGGTATAAATCCCCCTTGTATTGGTGAAATTCCTCATTTTTATTGAGTTGCAGGTGATATAGTTTTTCACCGTACCTGTGCCATAAAAATAAATTCCGTTAATATCGGCATCAACAATCTCGTTGTTGCTGATCTGGAAATTCTTGGCATTGGTAGCTATAATCCCATACCTGAAACCATTGATTTTGTTTCCTACAATGCTCACATTCGACGAATATTGGGCATAAATAGCCGAATTGCTGTTGTATTTCACGAAGTTGTTGGATAACTCGTTGTTATTCACTTCGATAACCGAGTTGTTGGAGTTATCGATATAAATGGACGATGGTGGCGCAACCGAAGCAGTATTTACTTCCACTTTGTTGTTTTCGATATTGGTTGGATATAGTGCCGAATTCACCAATATCGAATAGGTTTGATCCGTAAAGGTATTGGACGAATACAATCCACCACCTTTTACCTGATAAATCCCATACGTTTTGGGGTTGCTGGCAGCTTTTGTGTTTACGAAACCATTTTGCGAAACCTGTTGAGCCAACTTGGTCGAACTGGTGTAGATCCCATAAGTACTGCTGTTGTTCACAAAACTGTAACAGCTTTTATAAACAGGGAAAAACTGCTCGGTAACAAATTGGTTTCCGGTAATTGGGTGGGAGAAATTGGTGTTGTTCTCAACCCTGATCCCAAAATTGCAATTGGAAAACAGGTTGTTTGAAACCACGCCATCGGCAGTTGACTGGAAGTAAAGTGCAACTTCGGCATTTTTAAAGGTAGATTCGTTGATGATGTTGTCGAACTGACCGCTGCCAACAAAGCGCAAACCTCTCCAGGTTCCGTTAATATCGCATGGTCTGAACACCGAATTGCTGGCGCGCAAACGTCCGCCATTTACAAAATCAATACCGGCGCACTTGCCAAAAACCACATCCATGGTTGTAATATCGAGCACTGCGTTCGAAACGGTTACAATCACATTGTCGCCAATGTAGTACTTGCCATCCCAAACCACATTGCTGTTGTAGGTGATATTTGAAGTTATTTTGTGGAACGTAGTATCCATTTCAGCAAAACAACAATACTCCTTTGTATAGCCGATAACTACCGTGTAAGTTGCTACACAAGAACCCGATGTGCTGCCAACCGTAATGGTGTATGTGCCAACGGGCAGGTTGCTTACTGTTAACGGGATTCCCGCCACGATGGTAGTAGGCATAGGTGCCACCAAAGGCGAAGTGGTAATGGTAAACGGGCCACCAGTGGATGAAGGGTTTAACACAATAGTAAACGAACCATTTGCCGATTCGGGACAAAGGGAATTTTCGTGATGCAAATACTCGAGCACTATATTACAGCAAGGCTCATTTTTTACACAAAAAACACCAGTTGTATCCGAACACCCAGAAGTATTGGTTACGATTACCGATATTTGATGGTTTCCGGGAGAGCCGCCACCAAATGCTAGGTTTTGTCCACTTCCAATAGGTGAAGCATAATTGCCATTGTCAATCCATGAGATGGTGGGGTACGAATTGGCGTACGTGTTGTTTGGGAACAAAGCATTAAGCGGCAACGGCATGTATAAATGTACTGTATCAACATCGCACATGGTTTCGCAGCCTAATGGGAACAAGCTCAAATCAGGTTTTGGGTTTATTGAACCAGCAAGGGCAGTTGTAGAACAACCTGTAGCTTTGTTGGTAACGGTCAAAATATAGGTACCTGGAGCGGATGCAACAATTACAGGTGTGGTGGCACCGTTGCTCCATTGGTAACTGTAAAGCGCTGGGTTGTTTGGCGTTGGTGTAAGGGTTACGCTTGTGCCTTCGCAAACGCCTAGGTATGGTACACTTACAGTCGGCGTTTCAAAAAATGTTACACACATTGTGTCGCTATTTATGCAACCTGTAACCGAATCGGTTACCTGAACCATAAACTGATAGGTTACCGGCAAAGCCATTGGCAATGTGAGGGAAACATACGTAGTGGCGGCATTAGTCGGGCTAAAAATCGCACCGGCAGGATTACTGCTCCAGTTGTATAAATAGTTGGTGTTCAATACTGTTTCCAACGAAAAACCTACAGTAGCGCCTGCTGCTGCGCAAACATACCGCTCACCTTTAATTTTTGCTTTTGGCAAGGAATGCATGTAGATATAAATCTTATTCGATAGGCTGTAACAACCCGCTGCATTGCTAACACTTGCCCAATATTCGCCATGTTTGGTTACGGTATAGTTCATGCTGTTGGCACCGGAAATTGCATTCCCATCTTTAAACCATTGGTACGAACTCATTCCGCCACAGGCTGTTAAAGTAACAAATCCACCCGGACAAAAAATGGTATCGGAGGCAGAAATTGGGCAGTTCGGCAATGGGTTAACCGTTACAGGGTTTGTAGCGGTAGCCACACATCCCATTGCATCTGTAATGGTTAAACTTACGGTATATGCCGGTGGGCTTGCTGGTGTGTAAGCATGTTGGGTAATGGCTGTATATGAAGTTGATGCATCGCCAAATGCCCAAGAATAACTATAAGCCGGGTTATTGGGGATAGCTGTAAACGATGCCGGGGAGTTTTCGCAAACAGGAGTAGTGTAGGAGAAACTGGCAACTGGTAACAACACATTCACCGTTTCGTTCCATGTACTTACACAACCTGTTGAAGAAGTTACGGTTAGGGTAATGGTATAGGATCCGGAAGCTGAAACCGATAATCCCGGATTTGCAACGTTTGCATTAGGTGTAAATGTGCCAACTCCCGGCCCTGTAATTGACCACGCATAACTGGCAATGGTGGCTGGTGCAATTACTGTTGATTGGTTCACCAGACTAATCTGCGCACAAACCACATAAGTCCTGAAATAGGCCAATGCATTGCAACCGCCTTGTCCGGGACCGCCACCAGGTTGCCCCGGTACACAGTTTTCTATTACCACATTAACAAGGTTCGATTTTACCGAACAACCATTTTGGGTAACAATAACGTAATATTGATATGTTCCGGCTGTCAAAGGAGCAATGCTAATGCTGAGGGTTGGGTTAATTCCGCCCCCAACTGCCACATTGTTTTTATACCATTGATAGGAATAACCTCCGACTGCCGGAGTTGATAAAACAAGTGTTTGACTTGCGCCTGCGCAGAAAAGAGGCAACATATTATAAGTCGCCACTGCGGTTGGCGGCCCGTTTACCGTTACCAAATAGGTGTCGTTTCCTGAGCAACTGCTAACCATAAGCGAAGCAATATTTGAAGGCCCATGCCATAAAATGGTAACCGAATTGGTTCCTTGCCCGCTTTGAATGGTTCCTTGGCTTGATGGTGAAATTGTCCATTGGTAGCCGCCCGGAGGATTTGATCCACCTGCAGTGTAAGTTCCAACTGCATCAACACAAACAGTCGAATTTCCTGAAATCATAGGCGGTAAATAAGGGTTTACGATTTTGTTCTGTGTTAGTGAAGGGCAAAATACACCTGGACTAATTTCAACATCCTGATAAACACTTAGTACCCAAGGGCCAACTCCCGAAAACTCGGCAACAATAGAATCGTTGTCGGCTCCCATTTGCGAATTGATTGTCCCTGTGCCACCGGAAATAGTCCATACAAACGGACTTCCCGAAACATTGGACGAAATACTGTAAGTCAGTTTTTTGCCTGCACATGCACTGTCGGCACCCATAATACTGCTTAATATTGGCCGCGCTACTGCTTCAACACTTAAGGTTGCATAAGGGTTGCAATATGCCGCCGTATTGAGTGGGGTTGCAGTAACCGTAAAAGTACCCGGTGTAAACGTGGCTACAATGGATGAAGTACCATTTCCTGAAAGTATGGTTGGACCAGCAGGGGTAATTGTCCAGTTTGCATTTCCGCTGGCAGTATAGGTTATTGGATTCCCTTCGCACACGGTTTTATCACCCGAAATGGAAAACACAGGCAACACATTTACCTGAACCGAATCTACACCATTGCATCCTGCTAGCGGATTGTTATACTCACATTTCACCCAGAACGAACCCGGTGTGTTGAAAGTTACATTAACATTTGTTGAATTCCGGTTCACTTTATTGAAACTGTATAAACCTCCTGTTACACCCCATTTGTAGTAAGTGCCTGGTAGCCACGGCAAAGTGTAGGTTCCCGAAGCCCCAACGCATAAAGTTGTTGGACCCGAAATTGGCAGATTTGGGTACAAAACCGGAACATTTAATGTAGTAGCTCCCGAACAGGTGGAAGTTGGGCAGCTTTGTAAGGTTACCGTTGTGGGAACCGAATAGGTGGAAAACCATTTTACTTTGATGCAACTTGTTCCTAATCCCGAAATTATGGTTCCGCCTGTAACGCTCCAGCTAAATGTGCCGCACGTCATCGAAGTACAAAAGGAGGAAGTATCGCCGGCACAAACGGTCCCAAAACAACAATCGGTGTCAATGGTTGGGCCATCCCCTGAAGTAACAACAATTACTTTCGAAATGGTATCAATACACCCACATGGCACTTTCGATTCTCCTTGTGTACCGGGCACCAACTGGCCGGCACCCATATCGGTAACCGTTAAAACCACTGTATAGGAAGCAGGTACTGAATAAGAATGGGCTGGTGGATTGGCGAGATTGGAAGTTGTGCCATCGCCAAAATCCCAATGATACACGCTACCACCTAAGGAGGTATTGGTAAATTGAACCGGTGTGTTTTTACAAACCGTGTATGCCGAAGCAGTAAAATTGGCATTCGGCCCATCTATCAAACAAATATCTTCGGTGATTGAATCAAGGCAACTTCCGCCAACAGCAAGGTTGCTCATAACCACTTTAATCGAACCCGTGTTTCCGGTTCCCCAGGTAATTGTAATAGGATTGCCGGTAAAACTTGTTGGCGTTCCTCCGCTAACAGTCCAAGTGTAAGTAAAACTTGGGTCGTTGGGATACACGGTGTAGGTATGGGCTATGCTTTTGCAAGCTGCTGCCACATGTGCTTTCCCATTGCCAACAGGATCGGGGGTTGGGCGGGCGCAGGCACCTTCGGGTGGGCAAATTTCTACAGCATCCTTAAGTATAAACTCAGGGCAGCAAGCCTTGGGCATGTTCGGGCTATCAGAAAACCCTTGAAAAGCATTCGAAACTTGAACTTTTTCTATGATTGGATACTCGCCGGGAACTGACGTTCCATTGTGACTCCAAACACCGAAATTAGTAGCAGACGAATTGGCGGCATTAAGAAAAACACCCCCAAACAGATTGGACAAAATAATGCTTAGTCCAATTAGCAAGGTAAATTTTATTCTCATGGTGTTGCGTTTTAATGGTTATTGATTTGGTGGATTATAAACTGTATTCGTAATTGGGTACAATAATGCGTAAAAGAAGTTGTAACAAGCCGTCAGGCCGTAAGTAATGTTGATAGAATGCAAATTAGCAAGAAATAGAACCGCTGTCCGAAAGTATAGATCTGTAGATCTCGGTAAAGGGCTACAAACCCCCAATCATATCGCAATTATGAGATATGTAAAACAATGTATATGTGAAAAAGTTTGATTGGATATAAAACTAACAAATCCGCAGCATGTAGGAGTGCGGAGGTCGTGGCAGACCGTCCTAACACAGATTCCAGTTCATCCCGTGCTCTATTTGATGGTATAACTATTAAAAATATCCAATCAATTATTCCAAATTTATCTTAAGCCTTTTATAAAAATATTAATTTTCAATGCAACCTAAATATATCTATTATTCAACATATTAAATCAATCCCCTACCTTAATTTTTTTGCTTAACTCTCCCTATAACACTCATTTGCAAACCTATGTGGAAATTAATTTTTAATTATTTTTTTTCAAAAGTGTTGACTATTCAAAAAAGTCGTTTTATCTTTACAAAACAAAAACACGCTTGTTAAAAATATTTATAAACAATTTCAACCATCATGAAAAAAATTACAATTAAACACTGTGTTGGATTAGTGGCAGTTTTCCTAACATTATGCTTTCAGGTTGCGAATGCTCAAAGTATTCCACAAAAGATTTCTTTTCAGGGTAAATTGCTCGAAAGTGGTTCTGCGGTGAATGGTACACGCGATTTGACATTTTCCTTTGTCGGAACTGCTTGGACTGAACTGCACGCCGCAGTGCCAATTACCAATGGTTTATATTCGGTTACACTAGGCGAATCAACACTAATACCGGTATCTGTATTCAACAACAGTTCCATTGCAACCCTACACATTCTTGTTGGAGGGGTTCCGTTAAGCCCAGATTTATCCATCACCTCCTCGGGTTTTGCATTTAAGGCAGAAAAATCGGACGACACAAAAAAAATTGCTGGTTATACGGTTAATCCAGTAGCACCTACTTTGAACTATTACCTAAAATATGATGGCACACAATGGTCGCCATCATCGGGCGATTGGTTGTTGAACAGCAATAACTTATCCAACACCAATACAGGTGCTGTACTGATAAACTCTTTCACACCTTCAGGGAAGCTCACAGTAAGTGATACAGGTACAGCTATTTATGGGGGTAGCAATGCGCTTACCAAAGGCAGACATGGGGTATATGGATACCAAGGTTCAAGTTCCGATGCGACTTCATCTGCCATTACCGAAGCCATGGCAGGAACAGTAGGTTTTGCATATTGGGGTAAACCTTATCACTATGGAGTTGCAGGATATCGTTATGATGATAGTTATGGCCAATCAGCCGGTGTATTTGGTGCAATTAGCTTTAGTCCTTCACCAACAGCCTGGGGTGCTTTAGGGTATCAGGAAGAAGTTACCTTGGCTGAATATGGTGGATATTTTCATGGAAATATTTTTACCGATGGGCAAATAAAAATTGCTGGAGGCTCGCCAGGGGCCGGAAAACTGCTTACTTCCGATGCCAATGGGCTTGCATCCTGGTCTTCGCCCGGAACCTATTCGCAATGGATTACTAATGGCACAAATCTGGCCTATACAACCGGAAACGTAGGAATAGGCATTAACCCACCGACTCGTCCCTTGCATGTTACCTCAGCCCAAATTACTACAGCTACATCTGTCATATTGGGCGAAAATACTTACTCTGGCACCAATAACTGGGTGTATGGTATTGAAGGACGGGTAAACAGCTCCTCACCCAATACTGGTCCGGGGGTTGGTGTTATGGGGCTTTCGCTGAATACTACCGGAGGTGGTGCGGGTGTGATGGGACAATCAAATGGCTTGACTGGCATTGGGGTGCGTGCAATAGCCAATTCTGCAACTGGCGCAAATATGGCTTTGTATGCTGCAACAACAAGCCCTGATGGTTTTGCCGGATATTTTTATGGTGCAAAAAACTACTTTCAAGGTAGTGTGGGTATAGGCACCACAACGCCCGGTTCGTTGCTAACAGTAACTGGTTCTCAGGCCAATACAGCCGGTTCCATTGCTTATGTTGAAAATACTTATAGTGGCAGCAATGCATGGGTATATGGCATCCAGGGACGGGTAAACAGCACATCGGCCAATACAGGGCCGGGGATTGGTGTTTTAGGTATTTCCAATAGTTCCACTGGCGGTGGTGCCGGTGTAATGGGACAATCCAATGGGGTAACTGGCATAGGGGTAAGGGCCATTGCTAATTCGGCATCGGGTGCCAATATGGCGCTTTATGCAGCTACTACCAGTCCTGATGGTTTTGCCGGTTATTTTTATGGGGCTAAAAACTATTTTCAGGGCAGTATCGGCATAGGGACAACAGCACCAGATGAGGAACTTGTAGTAGGTTCGCCAATGGGAATGGGATGGGCATTACCTGCTGTTACCATTTCGGATGCGAGTGGTGGGGCAATTGACATTGGGACACCGACCGAACACATTTCCATAGATCATGGAAGTATTTACCACAGGGCTAGAATCAGAAGTTCGGATGCAAGTGGGACAGGTCTTGGTAACATAGAATTTATTGTTGATAAGATTGGTATTGGCCAGTCGGTGCCCATTGCAAAGTTGCATGTTGAAAATACAGGTTCAGTAAAAACAGGATATTTTAAAGGTACAGGCGCAGGGCTGAATTATGTTACCCTGATGAGCGAAAACACCGGGGCCGCCGGCATAGGTGCCTATTTTAAAACTTACGGTACTGATGCCACTTTAGTTCTGGGTCAGGATGCTGCTGCCACAGGAGCGCTGCTAAAAGGTTTCGGAGCAAATGGGGGTGACGATGAAATCCGTATCAACAACGATGGCGA
>CAJAXK010000103.1 GCA_903946925.1 uncultured Bacteroidales bacterium
CCCCAAATGGCCTGTGCATAAAGCATATTGGGATTCATCAGGGTATTGGTGTCCACAAACCAGGCATCGAGGTGTTCCAATGCTTTGTTCGAATATTTTTTGTCGCCGGTAAGCAGCCATGCCGAGGTTAAAGTTGCAGTAATTTCGCTAAAGCGAACCATCGCATGACGGTGTTCGGAGAAATTATCCGGATTGGTTTCACCATCTTTTTGAATGTACGGTCCATCGGGTTTTGCGGGGTCTGGCCACCAGTAATCGCCTTCGGAATAGTAATCGTGCAAACCTCCAACACTCCGTTTGCATGAAGATGATGTTACTGTTAAAGGTTTCTCTGACATCATTAAATCAGCCCGCTTTATCGTTTCATTCCGGATACTATTAATGACATTATCTTGAGCATACAGGCAGCTCGAAAAACAAAACCCCAGAATAACCAAACCAAGTGAAATTATCTTCTTCATGTATTAGTTGTTGATGCAAAGTTTTACGGACTGCTTGAAATTGTCGGAAGAAAGGCTCACAACATAAAGGCCTTGCTTCATGCCGGATACATCAATCACAAAATGATTGCTTCCCTTAGGTTGTGGTTGGTGGCTGATAAGCGACTTTGTTATTGAGCCATCGAGATTATATATAACAAGATCAACATCAGCAGATTCAGTCAGATTGTAGGAAATGGTTACTTTTTTCGATACCGGATTTGGGAACAATTGCAAACCCGTTTTTTGCAATTCAGGAGATAATTCTGCTGTAGCGGTAACGTCTTCCGAAATGGAAAAACCTGCAAAACGCATGGCTTCATCACGAAGCGAAGAAGCAGAATTCAAGCTCCTGTATATCCCCCATTTTGGGCGGATAAACTCGTTGTCGGAGCGGATTGTCATCAAATCATTGTTGGTATAAGATAAAATTGTGCTCCCATTGCTCACTTTTTTTATGGTGATGGAATACGTTCCGTGGAGGTTGTCAATTTTTATTTTCTCTGTTGCTTCCACCCAAATTCCTTCGAACAGGGACAGGTTTACGGTTGCCACCTTTGTTGTATTATCATGGATCAACTCCATTTTATCCGGGTTTCCTGCACGTGGCGTTAAGGTAAATATTGGCATTTCGTCGTCGCCTCCAACGGCTTTTATCTGATGGATATGCGTGAAATTGGATGACGGTTGAAAACCCGAAGGAACTTTAAACTTCCACTTGTAAATAACAGTCTCACCAGAAACGCCTTTCAACTCTTCGGGCGAAGGTTCATAGGTTTTAATTTCGGTGCGCTCCCTGTCGAAATTAATACATCGGTCGTTGTCGGGTGTAACATGGCTATAAAACACAAATACAAATTGGTTCAGTTCGCTGTCCCACACTTCGGCAATATGTCTTCCAAATTCAGGATGCACGCACTCCGGATTTTCAACAACATTATAGCCAGGAGCCAAAACACTGTTGATTAATTCATATGTATTCCCTGGCCCATCGGCTTCAAGAACAGTTTGCGCGACAACGTAACCTGGACTGAGAAGCAGTAGGACAATCAGAAATTGTATAAAAGGGCAGAAATTCATAGTTAGGAAGCTTGTTACAGCTAATCAGTAGTTTGTTTTTGAATAATTAGTTTAGAGTTTACAGCGTAGCCGTCAACCAACAGGCGGGCAAAGTAAACTCCTGGGATTAATCCTGACACATCAAAAGCATAATTGTGAGGACCAGTAGGCTGGAATTCTTTGGAAATCAAACACTTTACGCTTCTACCCTTACAATCGTAAACATTGAGTTCAACTGAAGATTTCTTACCGAGAGTATAGGCAATCTGAATTTGCTGTGTTACAGGGTTTGGAAAGACTCTATAAGTGAATGAATCAGTTTTTAGTGCCTCCGAAGAGGAAAATATCGTTGCCAATCTTTCGTTTAGCTGAGCCAAAAACAGGCTTGGAATTGCCTCAATATGTATGCCCTGGGATTCGACAATTCCTAATGGATGAGTAGTCCACTGCCCAACATTGGTGATTGGACCGATACAACCAATTGCCCAGTTGCAATGGTACGATTGCGGATCCTGGACAACCATATCCGTTGCCTCGCAATTCCAGAACATGATTTGCGAACCCGACCACCCATGACCGGAACCTGAATCAGCCCTATCCTGAATACGTAGTTGTCCATCGCCAACGATATTATCGAACAGAATCCCCGTTGACCAGCGGTGATGCGGACCCATATCGGCATGTTGCTGGGTTGCCGAACAATTGTAAAATACTGTTGGGCCAGGAGTCCGGCTTCCGTCCACATAATCGTGCCTGCCATTGCGTGTGGTACAATTTTTTACCAGGCACCTTTGTCCATCCACATTAAACGAATACCTGCGCCCCCCTTCAATCTGCGAAACCGGATCAAGCATCGAACAGTTGTCAACAGTTACAAATGCTGCACCATCAGCAATATTAACACACGAATAACCAAAGTCGGTTGCAACCACATCCTTTGCCCAGCAGTTTTGCGCATTATCAATAAATACCGCATTCCAGCCATGGTCTTCATCAGTTGGGGAAGTGTAAGTTGAACTCATTTTCAGGTTCTCGACCCCACAATTCTGGATGCGTGAAGATGAAAATTTTACCACATATCCGTTGGCATATTGAGGATCAATCAAATCCATGACCGGCGCATCAAAAGTGAGCGCATTCCCCTGGATGGCAACAATTTGCCTTTCGTAACTTATTTTGTAGGCCGAAGCTGTCCAGTTTGTGGCAGTAGGATCATAATTTGTTAGCAAATCCATGCCAAGCATATGGATCCATGCATCATTGGGTTCGCGCCGCAAATGAACCCAGTCGCCAACAACAAAGGAATGTCCGGCTTCAACGCTAACCGTTTTTGCTCCTATTGGCACAAAAGCGTCGGTAATTTTTTTCTGGGTTGCAGAAAATTCATTTTTACCTGAACTTCCTTTTATGATAATCAAACTGTATTGGGTAGTTCCGGTTGCCCTCAGATTGGTGGATATTCCTTCGCCACGCAATACAATACCACTTGCCGAAACTTTAATGGACTGGCTAATCTGATATGTTCCACTTTTAAACAAGATTGCTCCCCTTAAGCCATTTGCCAGGAGAGGCATTGCCGCCACTTCGTTGATAGCAGCCTGAATATTTGCGTAATTATCGCCCGAAACTGCATTTATGGTTTTAACAACCTCGACTTCTGGAATTTCAGACTCACCATTTTTGTATCCAACACCACTAAAGTCGGGTATTCTGTTGCCTTTTTCATCCGACTGATATACCAGTTTCCCATTAGAATCTAATGAAACCAAAGTAGAAGTTTGTCCCAATACAAATTCGGATAAGCCTACAAAGCAGATTAGTAAAATAATTATGCTACCTAGTTTTGTCATTTAGTCAGGAAGTCGGCTTTTAGTTGTTTTCACTTTGTTTGATGGTTCAGGCTCTGGCAATATTCGTAAGACAACACAAATTCACAACCTTCAGAAATCAGAAATTCGATGATTTTGTTAAATTGCTCCAGCTTTTCGGGTGTCCACTTATTGGGATGACCTTGTAAAATCATGTAATCCGTGAACTTATCTTTGTTTTTGGTGTAATTTTCTTCGAAATATCCGAACTCGGGGTTTCCTGTTCCATTTTCGATTTTTACCCGATTATCGAGGCATAAAATTCCATTCTTTTCATTCGTAGTTTTGCCGCCAAACAGAAAAACCTTGTAGTTTGGGTTCTCAATTAAAACCCGGTTGGTAACAGAATCGCCATTATTGTAAGGAGTTCCGAATGTGTGCATTTGTATGCCCAACAGCTTTTTTACCAATTGATCAGCTTCTTCAAAATGGGATTTTTGGTATTCGTAAGCCGTTCCCATAAATTCAGGCCTTACATGATCCAAGCCGTGATGCCAGATTTCGAAAAGGCTTTCCCCTTTTGCATTTTTCGCATTCAGGTAAGGGTTTAAAATCTTAGCTGCACTGCTATCGTTACGATTGGCAATTATTCCAAGTCCGGCTTTGATTTGATTCTGTATCAAATAATCTAGCGTTGGCACAAATTGGCATATTCCCTCTTTGACGGATAAATCATCCAGTTTGAGAATGATTTTTGGGGAAGCTGTCGAAAAGTTTAACCCCCAAAAAACGATAAATAGTAGCAGTGCTGCAGTTATTCGCATTATTCTTTTTTGTTTTTCTTTTTAGCTTCTTTATCCGCCTTGCTTTTAGCCTTATCCGCATGACGGCCGCTTCCATCACCGTTATCAATGTATCCCCCGGCAGGGTTCAAGCGGTCGAGTTCAGTTTGCAGGCTTTTTCGTGCATCAATGGCTTTTGGGTCTTTTGTATCAACAGGAATCAGAATTTCTTCAAAAGGCGCTTTACTCATATCGTATAATTCTCCGGTCTGATTTAATTTGTAATCGACATTCCTAACATAATAGTTGTTGGCCAATTGAACAAAAATGGATGCTCGGGGATTTCCCTTTTCGCCATGCAACTGTGCGTTAAAACTTTGGCCATCAAGAATTTTATCTTTCGGAAGTTGAGCCCCGGCTATCTCGGCGAATGTGGGGACAAAGTCAACTGCACTTATTAAATCACCCGAAACTTTTCCTTTTGGGGTAACACCAGGCCAATACACAATTAGGGGCTCAAGGCTTCCACCTTCCTGCATCGACCCTTTCTGCCCTATCAGTCTGCGCCCACCGATGGTTGCAGCGTTAGCCCTGCCTCCGGCGGTTCCATTATCGCCAAAGAAAACAATGATGGTATTATCGCTCAGTTTCAGTCGGTCGAGTTCAGATCTTAATTGGCCAACCAGTTTATCCATATAGGCTACGTTATCAGCATAAATGTTTTTGCTGTCGGCTTTGCTGTCGGGAGTAGGCAATATTTCGGTATGTACATGCGACAGGGAATAGTACGCATAAAACGGTTTGTCCCGATTTTGAGTCATAAATTCAACCAGTCGTTTGTGCATCACATCCGGCATATATTCTTTATCGTTGAGTTCTGTCTCAACTCCGTTCAGGAGATACGTTTTGCCTTTGTCCTGAGTATTCCAATAAACCCCGCTTCCCTTAAATTTAAGATAATCATCGAATCCCCAATCAGATGGGCCGAGTGGAAGTTGTCCCCATTTGCCAATTGAGATGGATGCGTAACCTGCTTGTTTGAGGTATGCTGGCATCATGGTTTCTTCTGTTGGTTTCATCTGGCCAGTAGCATCCTGGTTGGTAGCGCCGGTTCGAAACAAATGCCTGCCTGTTAGGATGGTTGCACGTGAAGGACCACAAAGCGGGGCTGTAAAGGCATTCGTAAACCGGACTCCCTGACTCGCTAATTTGTCAATATTCGGAGTTTTATAATTGTCAGCTCCGTAGCAACCTACTTCGCCAATACCTAAATCATCGGCAAGGATGAAAATAATATTGGGCTTCTTTTGCTCTTTTTTTTGCGCTTCAGCTATTGACGGATTCAGCGATGCTAAGATGACAGATAAGACTATCAATACAATAGTCCTAAACAAATTGGTGTTCGGAATTTTCTTCATAATATTCATGTAGTTATTGTTTTAATTTTTGTTGTTAAAATCAATCCAGAGCAATGAGCTTTTAAATGACACTGATTCACTATTTTTATTGTTGCTGCTATTTTTGTCCAGAGATTTCCATAATTCAAACCATTGATTGTCATCCCCGGCCAATGCTGCAAAAAGCATAAAATGTCGTGCTGAGGGTTTGTTATTCCAATGTGAAACATCTTTTTTATAAGGCCATTTTGTTTTATCATTTAAATAGGGCATTATAAAATCTAATCCTTTCGTTAACCCACGTCCATCAGGAAGGGAATAATTCCAAACACTGAATGTTTTGTCGGAGAGAGACCAGGCAAGTGAAGCCATAGCATCGAGATTGAAAAGTGAATATGAGTAGGGATTGGTTCTTTCCAATTCGAGGGGAAAACTTCCATCTGCTGCCATTTGGTTGGGCAATAAAGTATTTTTGTACTGATCCAGGCATTGTTGCAACACTTGTTCATCGCCTACCAAACGTGCATACACAGCTAATTGGGCATGCCACCACATACCGTGGTTGTTTTTTGCATTCATCTCATCTATCCCATAAGGATGTGTGGTAAGCCAGGAAAGGAATTGTTTGAACCATTCTTTGATCGAAGCTATATCTTGGCTTGTCAAGGAATTTGATTTCTCCAGAATCATAACCGAACGGGCAACATCCATCAACGGAACAGCATCAATAATTCCAACTCCTCGTCCAGTACAAATCCCTTTAATTGCTTGAGAATATAGCATGTTGGGATTCATCAGGGTTGCAGTATCAATAAACCATGCTGTTAAATGCTTCATGGCCGATTTGGCATATTTTTCTTTGCCGGTTAAAAGCCATGCTGAAGTTTCGGTACTTACAATCCGTGAAAAATACACTAGACATTTATCATGATCCTGGAAACGCTCAGGATTTCTTATTCCATCTTTTCTTATGTAAGGTCCATTTGGATTGGCCGGATCGGGCCACCAATAAGGCCCGTCAGAATGAAAATCATGCTTTCCGCCTATATTTCCAGGACTTGAAAATGAGGTGATTGTCTTGGGTTTAACATTCAGAAGTTTATTGGCTGTTCCAATTACCCTATCACGCTCAACTTCAATGATCTTCGTTACTAAAGAATCATAAGAAGTTTGATTCTGATTGACTTCTGTGCCTTTTCCAATGTTCAGGGCAAAGCCTGTTGGGAAAGATACAAGAAGTATCAGTATTAGGATGAGTATTTTAAAACCTTGATTTAGCATTGCCATTTATTATTTCCTTTTCACCTGGGTTGCCAAAAAGTTTAGCATTTTTTCATTCATATCTGCAACAGGAACTGAGTAATGTGGATCATCAGCCACATTAACAGTTTCATTAGGATCTTTCTGATAATCATATAATTCAGCTCCAACTATCAGTTTTTGATCAAAGGCCTGGCTGCTTCTGAAATTATCTTTCATCCAGATAGTATAACGGTAACGGTCTGTCCTGATTGAATACCCCATGCATTTCCCTACAGCATAACCCAGGCGTTCCGTCTCACCGCTTGAACCACTTCGAGGATACTGGCTCACGGAAAACTCCTTTACTTTTTTATTCGGCTGTTTCATTACCGGAACCTGACTTTTTCCATCAAGTTGAGTTGGAACCGGAACTCCGGCTAAATCGCACAAGGTTGGGAAAACATCAACAAATTCAGAAGGTGATGATGAAACGGATGGTTTAATTCCCGGCGATGAAATAATAAGTGGGGCATGAGTTGCCTGTTCGAAGTTCGTGTGTTTACACCAGAGATTATGATCACCCAAGTGCCAGCCATGATCGCCCCATAAAACAATAATGGTATTTTCAGTTAATTCTAACGAATCCAAAGTGTTTAATAAAACTCCTACCTGAGCATCGGTATACGAAACAGCTGCATAATAGCCATGAATAAGTTCTTTTTGTTTATCAAGAGGCAGTGTCAGCCCATAATCCATTTGGTCAGTGAATTCCAGTAATGCCGGGATATCAGAATAAGCACGAAGTTCGCCTGCATTGTGATAGGCAAGATCAGGACCGTTTTTCGATTTTTCCTGAAATTCAGCAACAGGCATTTCATCCCGATTATACATGTCCCAGTATTTTTTAGGAGCTACAAAAGGCAAATGTGGTTTTGAAAAACCTACTGCAAAAAAGAATGGTTTACCCTCCGTTTTCAGTTTCCCTAAAATCTCTTTAGCCCGCAATACATTTGCACCGTCATTGTAGGCATTATCTGCAACATTGGCACACTCAACCGATGGTTTAACCAATTTTGAAACATAGGCATCAATTTCGCCTTTGGTAATTCCTTTATCCTTAGCTTCTTTGGTATATTTTTCCACCAATTCCTTGGTTTCGGGCGACTGGTATTGACCTAAAGATGGAAACCCTGTTTCCTGTGAATAATATTTTGCTTCTGTTTTAAAATAATTATAATACGGCACGCTCCAGGATGGCGCATCCATTTGTTTGTCAACACATCTCGAATCATATATTTTACCAATCCCTTGGGTTGAATATCCCTGACTGATAAGGTATTGGGGTAAACTTAAAATATCAGGATTCACATCGCGCATCCTCGTTTTCAAGTCCCAAATCCCGGTATTATCCGGACGCAGACCTGTCATAATACTGGCCCGTGTTGGTCCGCATACGGCCTGCTGGCAGTAATTTTGCATAAAAACTGTACCCATGGCTGCCAGTCGATCGATATTTGGCGTTTTAATCATTTTATTGCCGTAACATCCAAGTATTGGTTTAAGGTCGTCTATTGCAATGAACAGGATATTAGGTTTGGCACTCTTCTTCTGCGAAAAAACAGGCGTTGTTAGCAAGCCAAGTAAAACAAGGATTACAATTTGATATACAGCTATGTTTTTAAACTTCATCATTGTTTCTCTAATAAACCTGCCATCCTTTTAGCATGTTACTTCTGATTGTTTACCGGAACTTTAAACTCGATAACAATATTAAAAAGTGGGGTATCGGTGCTTAAGTTTTTCACAACATGAACCACTGGCTCGGCAAACTTTACCGTATTCGGCACCTGAATGCCTCCTCCGGGACTTCCGTTTGGTTTGTTGCGAGGATCAGTAAGTTGTACTTCGTTTAGGCGAACCACAACCCGCTGAGCATGGCTGTGAAGTTCGCGTGTATCGCCAGGCGCGAGCTTTTCTTCGAAAACACGAAACTCATCATCTTCATAGACAATAGTGTTCTTTACAGGTTCGAGCCATTCATCCGGTCCTTTAACCGGAGGATGATTTTTCTTAAAAGCCACTTCAAAATACTCGCCACCAGAAACCTGGCAGGATTCTCCTGGCTGAAAAACAGCAATTTCACCTCGACTGAGAGTTTTATTGATTTTGCCGCTCCTTACATTTAATTGATTCAGTGCAACCACCACCCGTGTGCCAAAGAGTTTTTTATCGGAAGTATTTTCAACCGTTGAGTTTAGCATAACTCTCACATAACTATTTTCCAAAGCTACTGAATCAGTATTCTTTGAAAGATTTGGCATTCTGATTATTGCAGCTGATGAGGCCGAGACACCAATAGCAAGAATCAAATACGTTATTATAAGCGGTTTGTTGATCAATGTGAGATTTTTTTTTTAAAATTCAATTATCAGTATGGATTCTTTGCTTACCCCGAAATTGCAATTTACTTTTTCCTTTCACTATTGTTTATTCCACCTCATTTCTATTGCTTTTCCCTGTTTTAATGTCTGTCCGAATCGGGGTTTTGAAATCAGCTATTTTTGCAAAATCGGTACAGCTCTTGTATTCGCGCTGCATTGTTTCAAGGAAGAGTTTTTCCATCCTTTTTTGTTCTTCAGCATATTCAGGCTTATCGATGACGCTCATTGTTTCCAGAGGATCTTTTTCGTAATCATACATTTCACGGGCCATCACATATTTTTTATCATAAGGCATGTTAGTCCTGTAGCTGTCTTTCATCCATTCGGTATAACGGAAACGACCGGTACGAACGGTATATCCCATCACTTTGCCATTCTCACGGGGATACTGGCTGAAGGTATATTCATGTAAATTGGCATCCGGTTTTTTAATTGCAGGAACTAGGCTTATTCCGTCAAGATAGTTGGGTACAGGGATATTTGTCAACTCGCATAAGGTTGGAAAAACATCAGTAAACTCGCATAATGTAAGAGGCCTTAAACCTGGCTTTGTACCGGGAACACTCATCATCAGCAGTGTATGAGTAGCTTCTTCGAAATCGGTGTGCTTGTTCCATAAGCCATGATCGCCAAGGTGCCAGCCATGGTCGCCCCAGAGCACTATTATTGTGTTTTCGCGAATTCCGAGTTTATCAAGTTCGTCGAGCAACTGTAAAATCTGGGCATCCATGTACGACATTGAAGCATAATAGCCGTGAATCAGTTCCCGCTGTTTGTCTGCCGGTAAATGATCAAGTTCTTTTTCTGAATAGCTGTCGAAATCAGGAATATCAGAGTAATTTTTCAATTCGCCGGAGCGATGGTAGGCTATATTGGGACTGTTTTGGGCTTTTTGCTGGAAAGGTGCGAGTTCGAATTTGCTCCTGTCGTACATATCCCAATATTTCTTTGGTGCTACAAACGGAAGATGAGGCCTCAAAAAACCAACAGCCAGAAAAAACGGTTTTTCATTCTTGCTTAAGCTATCAAGCAATTCGATTGCCATCCCTGTTAGTTTACCATCATGATAAGTATTATCTGGAACATCGGCGCACTCAACGGCTTTCCCTCTCCCTTTCTCATTCGGCACATAAGGAAGTGCATAAACAGGGCACTTGGCATCCCGATACGGAATACTCCACGATGGGCCATCATGCCCTGGACCCGTACTGCCCATGTGGTAAATTTTACCCATTCCGGCAGTTTCGTATCCCATTGATTTAAAATACTCCGGAATTGTGACTGCGTTTGGATTAACTTGCCTGAAATCAGTTACCAAATCCCAAACCCTGGTTTTATCGGGACGCATACCCGTCATGATACTTGCCCTGGTTGCAGCACAAATAGCCTGCGAACAATAACTTCTTTGGAAAACAACACCTTGGTTTGCGAGCTTATCCATCCCCGGAGTTTTTGCAATCATATCACCGTATGCAGCAATGTTTGGTTTAAGATCATCTACGGCAATAAAGAGGATATTCGGTTTCTTAGGTTTGGGCACAGAATCAGTGGCAAAAAGCAGGAGAGGCACTAAAATTGTAAAAGCCAAACTAAGACTGATCGATTGAAAATAGTTGTTTGTTGTCATTCTTTAATCGTATTTCAAATTGCATTTACTCAAATTCCCGGAATTAATCTTCGCTTTGCACTTTCACCTTCACTTTGCCTTTTTTATTTTTGCTCTTATCTGATCCGGTTGGAATAGGTTCTTTAAAATCGGCAATTTTTGAGTATTCGATACAACTTGTGTATTCCTTCTTCATATTATCAATGAAAAGTTGTTCCATTTTTTTCTGGTCCTGCAGGTATTCAGGTTTGTCGATAATGCTGACTGTTTCATTCGGGTCTTTTTCGTAATCGTACATTTCGCGTGCCATTACATATTTTTTGTCATAAGGCATGTAGGTCCTGAAACTGTCTTTCATCCATTCGGTATAGCGGTAACGTGCTGTGCGGATGGTATATCCCATTACTTTACCTTTTTCGCGGGGGTACTGGCTAAATGCAAAATCGCGCAGTTGGGCATCCGGCTTTTTAATGGCAGGAACTAAGCTTATCCCATCCAGGTATTTGGGTGCAGGTATATTCATTAGTTCACAAAGTGTTGGATAAACATCAGTGAATTCGCACAAAGTCAACGGCCTTATCCCAGGTTTTGTACCCGGTACACTCATCATCAGTAGCGTGTGGGTAGCTTGTTCGAAATTGGTATGCTTGTTCCATAATCCGTGATCGCCCAGATGCCAGCCATGGTCGCCCCATACAACGATAATTGTGTTTTCACGGATTCCAAGTTTATCAAGTTCGTTGATTAACATTAGGATTTGAGCATCGGTGTATGATGTAGCTGCATAATATCCATGTATCAGTTCCCTTTGTTTGTCAGCCGGCAAATGATCCAGATCGTTTTCCGAATAGCTCTGGAATTGCGGGATATCCGTATAGCTTTTTAATTCTCCTGATACATGATAGGCTACATCCGGGCTGCCTTTTGCTTTTTGTTGAAAGGGTGCAAGCTCAAATTTGTTCCTGTCGTATAAATCCCAGTATTTTTTAGGCGCAACAAAAGGCAGATGAGGCTTGCGAAATCCAACAGCCAGGAAAAATGGCTTACTGCCTTTGCTTAATTTCTCAAGGGAAGCAATGGCCAATTTTGTCAGCGCACCGTCAGCGTAAGTATCATCAGGAACATCGGCACATTCAGTTGCTTTGCCTTTGCCTTTTTGATTAATCTGGTTGGGCAATGCATAAGTGGGGCGTTTGGCATCTTCGAAAGGGACACTCCATGAGCGTGCATCGTGGCCGGGACCAGTACTGCCTATATGGAAGATTTTACCCATTGCGGCTGTTTCATATCCCATCGATTTGAAATATTCTGGCATGGAAACCGCATTTGGGTTAACCTGGCGAAAATCGGTTACCAAATCCCAAACCCTGGTTTTGTCAGGACGCAAACCTGTCATTATACTTGCCCTGGTAGCAGCGCAAATGGCCTGCGAACAATAACTTCTCTGAAAAACGACCCCTTCATTGGCCAGCCGGTCCAAACCCGGGGTTTTGGCATTCAAATCGCCATAAGCGCCCACGTTTGGCTTGAGATCATCAACCGCAATAAACAGGATATTCGGTTTTTTCGGTTTCGGTTCAGGACTTGTGGAAAATTGCAGGAAAGATGCAAAACCGATCAAAACCAGACTGAGACTAATAGTTCGAAGAATTTTCTTTTTCATCATTCTTATTTCGTTTTTTGTGTTTACAAATTTTGACTTTAAATCTTTAATCTGGTTTAATTTTCAGCACATTAATTTCTGATTAAGAGCAAACAGCATTTTACCTACTCCCTTCTCAAAATTGCCTTTACTATCTTATTCTATCTCAAAAATACCTTGAAGCAGGGTTACACACTACACATTATATGGCTTATTCTTCAAAAAATCGGTCATAATACAAATCATCAATCAAAATGATGTAATAATGAAAGCACAAAGCGAACACTTTATAATTAACCTTCATTATTGTATGCATAATATCATTATCCTGCCTCCTAAAAGTTCCTTACAATCAAAAACAATTGAGGGAAAAACCGAAGGTTTGCAAAAGAATTGGATAATGTAATAATCTGTTAAGTCCGCTTCAGCGGAAAACGCAATTATTTAAATCTCTAAAAAGGTAGCACCCACCGAATCTTTACTAGGAGCATCAAGGCTGGTTTCGCCAGAAACCTGGCTGGCTCCAGGCAACTTATATCCGGCTCTGCTCCTTCCCCTTATGTCTTGGGTAATTTCAGGGTAATCACTAGTTATGTATGCTGACAAACCTGTCTTTGCTCCCGGTTCGTAAATATTTGGACTTGTGCCGACTTGTATCATTTTCGGGTCAATACCTGTAATTACCTGATTTTCTGAAAATCTGAAATTTTCATATTTCCCCTGGTTCATAAGGTTGTTTTTCCATTTTACATCCATATCGGCACCCGAAATCTTATCGATTTCAACATTGGTTTTGGTTGAAGAAGTATTGTAAACATGATTAAAGGCAATCACCGATCCGATTGGTGGCAATTTGAATGAAGAATTGTTGTAGTTGATACTGAACGATTGTGAACAATCAACCATGGTATTAAAAGCTACAAGTGCATTTTTAACCTGAAAATACTCGTAAGCCTCTGAGTTTTCTTTGCCCCGCACCAGGCAAATTGCAGCACGGAAATCAGTTCCATTCAGGTTTTCGAAATAATTGTTGTAAACTTTATGATTTTCGCCGATAATGCGCACACCACCAGTTCCCGGAACGTTGTTGCCGATAAAATAGTTGCCATCCACCGTACAGTTGTTGCCATGGCGGAGTGTAAGCGTTCCTTTGCAAGCAACAAAAATATTGTTCGAATAATTATTACCGCACGATTTGTTTGAGATGATCTCTGTTTCGCCATTACAATCTTCAAAAAAATTGCCTTTGACGGTTACTCCGGCAGTTTGCATCGAAGTGTGGCTATCGCCAATGCGAATAATTTCCTGGCCATTCAATTCCTTTCCAGATTTATCTTTGTTCGGATTCCGGTAACCAAAATAATTGCCTTCAATGATGTGGTTGGGTATAACATCCTTATCCAACCAAACCACAAGCAGTGTTCCTGAATTGGTTTTATTCGCAAAAGTACAATTGGCCACAATGTTGTCCTTTCCGTACATAGAAACCCACTTGTTGTCAACGGTTTTCTCTGCCGGGTTACAGCTTACGATGGCTGTATTATATAAACTACAGTTTTCAGCAATGGATGTGGTTGAGGTTCGGAAGGATATAATATCTTTATCCTTTAGTGTTCCGTTATAAAAATATAACCCGGAGATTTCGAGGAAACTCCCTGAAAAACTTAGCGATGAATTGCCAGTAAGGATAACTTTCCCCGGTGTTTGAGCCAATAACACAACTGGGTGTAATTTCATTCCAACCCCTCTGAAAACTATGTTCTGATCAATCCAATTTCCATTTTTCATAACAATAGTATCGCCCGACGACCATTTTTTTAGGTTAATCTCCGCTGCGGAAGAAACCAGCAAATATTTTGCGCTGACCATGTTAACTGAACAACAAAGACATAATATGAATGATATGTATTTTGTCATGTTTCCTGTATTTGATTTCTTAAAGCTGGCTGAACCGTAACATTTCCTGCTAAAATATTTTTTCAGCCTTACTATTTGCACAACACAAACTTTGTGGTTTTTGTGAATTTATCGGTTTTTAAAATGGCAACATACATTCCGCTTTTCAAACCAGAAATATCCACTACCTGCTCTTGCTTTCCGGCTGATTGATTTATGTGATTGAGTACTTTTTTCACAGTAATGCCATTAGTATTGATTATGCTAAGGCAAACGTTTGAGGCTGAAGCAAGATCATAAATAATATTTATGGTGTTACTTGATTGATTTTGAAGTACTTTCAACTCAAAACCCTCAACTTTCGTGTTGTCATTACTTGCTGAAGTTTGAATCAAATATGACGGTCCAACTTCAGATAATTTCAGTGGATGATTTGTAGAAGCACCGGTGGTATATTCATCGCAACCCACATCCTTTAATGTAACTAAAACAGGTCTTGGCTGTCCGCTGATATCCAGAAGCAAAGCCGGATCATCATCTACATTTGTGATATCAAGGATTGCGGGGTAATTGGCACTTGCTGCATCAATGGCTGGGCTTGATGCTGTTAAACCATAAAACCCATCTGTGTTCAAGGCAAGTGCCGGATCAACTTTGGTCATTCCCGATGGAATTGAAACCCCTAAAGTTCCGTTATAAATATTTCCAGCCCAAGCTATTCCAAGAGTAGAGCCTGTGAAAATATCTCCCGAATTTTTTTTGAAAATATTGTTCGCCCAGGTATTGTCGGTAGCACCATGGTCAAGATCAATATCCCCACATTCGACGAAGGTGTTGTGGATAAAATTAATATTGTTCAAAATATTAGTAGTGTTAGCGGTGTAATAAACATAAGTAACTGCATCAGTATTACCGCCAATACCCGAACGTTCGAAGTAATTATTGTAACAGTAAATATTGTTTGCTTCCTTCACCCTTATGCCGCCGGCACCGATAAAAAAGTTGCCATAAGCAATGTTGTTATCGCCATTTCGGAAACAAAACATGGCTTTTTGATTGTTGACCGAAGTGTTGTAACGCAATATATTTTCCCTGCATTTTACCGAAATAGCCTCACTATCACCTAATCCTGTATTGCTGAAATAGCAGAACTCAACGGTTGTTCGGGAAACATAAGTGGAAGTTGAGCCATTGCTGATGCGGATACATTCGTTTCCATTGTCGCCGCCAGCACCCGGCATATTCTGGAAAGAGCAATACCGGATAATGTTATAACCAGGTAAAGTTTCGTCAGGAGCAATGTGGATGAGGTTTCCTGAAGGTGCGCTGGCAGGCTTATTTTCAAAATTACAAAACGAAATTTCATTGTAACGCCCCGCCAAATTGATGTATTTCTGGGCTGAATAGCCTTTGAAATTTAATTCCGTCAGTGTATTATGGCTTCCGTATACGTTTGTTACCACTCCGCCAATAGTACCTGTGGTGAACTGAAAACCGCTTAAAGTAATATAATTGCCCGTGATTTGAATGTCATTTGTTCCACTCAAAAACACACCTCCGGGCGTTGCTGCCTTTACCGTGATATTATTGGTGCTAATTATTAATGTTGAATTGAAATATGTACCATTGGCGAGTTTTATGGTATCGCCTGATGAAGCATTGTCAATAGCTGATTGTAACTGTGGGACAGAAAAAACCAGAACTACATTTTGTGTAAACACTAGAAAAGGAAGCTGAAAAAGGGCTATCAGTACTATTATCCGTAAAGTCATAACTACATTCTTAATTGAGTCTGTCCATAAAGCTAAATCTTATTAAATCTCGCTGTGATTATTGGGATTGACAAATAACTCACTAAAAAAAAAGCCGCAATTTGCAAATCGTACATTTTAAATTTCATCACTATCGCGTTATAAGACATAAATCTTTCTTTAGTAGTCTGAAGAAGATCAATGTTCCCAAGTTGGAATTTGAAAGAAAAAAAACCTGCACAGTTATCATAGATTTTTCGAAATATGATTTGTGCAGGCTCAACCCAATTATTAATCAACCAAATCTTCTGTTCAATCCATTATTTCACTACATGTTCCCATCTGTTGCTAAAACGCAAACCGGCAATTTTACCCCCGAGATTGGGACGCTGGCGGATGTAGATACTTCTGATTCTTTTAAGATCAGCATTACCCGTAACACTGGCTATTGCTGTCTCCCCTGATTCTTTTCCCCCAATTTTGGGGTTGATATACAAAGAAGCAGATTCAGCGCCTTTGGCTGAAGGGTTTACTTTAACAACAACAAAAACTGTTGTTCCGTAAGGAAAATCAGGTGACCAGGTTGTAGTAGTTTCTTTCCATCCCAAACCCAGGTTATAAAAGCCTTTATTTTCTGAAGATCTCACGCAAACACGTCCACGCTGCTGATTTCCTGTATAATTTCCATCAAGCGATAGAAACTGATCACCCGAATTTGATGCTTTGGTAATATTAACTAAGGCACCCAGATAAAATACTTCGTCGGTGTAGTCGCTCGATGATGTAAGGCTATAAATGGATGCCCGAACGGCAGCAGTTTCCGGATTGAGGATAATGGCTTTTCCCGCATTATTATCCACGTAAGTAGAAAAACTTAATTTACTTGGTTCTAAAACAGGAGAAACAGTTGGAGCATCTGCGGGATTGATTTTACCGTTGCGGTTCCATTGATTTTCCTTAATCGGGTTCGTATCATCCTGTGTAGTATTTGTATATTCCCCCTTTTCCAACGATAACTCTGAGCCAACAGCTCCAACAGTAAATAAAGTTTTGTAGTCGATTGGTAATTTTTGAGGATACTGTGCACTGGCAATCAAGGTGGCCATGCAAAACATTAGGATTGTTATACTTTTTTTCATCTGTTTATTTTTTAATTTTTTACGGGTCAGATGGAATACGCCATGAGAATAATCATTTCGGTTGGTGAGCAAGTTTTCTGCTCATGGCTATTTCATACAATTTTTTTTATGCCCCATACTAATGACTGTGGGTTTTTGAAATACGAACAGCTTGCTAAGGCCAGTATTGTTAGTTATTATTGATTTCCTATTGGTTAATCAGTATTTTGAATGATTTAGTAACACCCCCTGCCGTAAACCGGGCTAAATATATCCCGGTTGTTAAACCCGAAACATCAAAGGATTCGGTATAACTTCCAGCCTCATGGCCAATGTTCTGAATCAAAGTATTGACAAATTGACCATTAATATTATACAGCACAAGGTTCACATTGGAGTTGTCAGTTAAACTATATTCCAGGTTTAAAGTAGTGGCTGATGGATTGTTGAAGATTTTGACCCTGTTTTTTGCTGTAACCAATTCTGATAAACCCACCTGGCTTACTTTCGCAACAGCATTTGCCCAGGAACTTGAAACCCTTGCACCGCTTACATTGAAATTAGCTTTATTATTGCCGTTTACCCTGAACCTTATAGAGCTTAGATCCGATTTTAAAGCCGAAGGGTTAGAAATATCATCAATAACATCGGGAATAGGTTCTGTAGTTGATCCTAAAGTTGGATTTATGAAAAGCGATGAAGTTTCAGTGGCGAAATCATATTTCAAAACCACAAGAATTACGGCAAGTGTATCAGTAAATTCGGGTGCTCTCCATTTAACATCAGCACCCGTACCACTTCCCCTGGTAGTTCCCAATTTGAAGTTGGCAGTTACTGATCCCTTTCCTACCCAGACCTTTGGCCCTGAGTTTGCACTATCGCCAAGCCCAATGACTTCAGACTGGCTTTGTTTCTGGGCGACTCCTGCCTTAAATAGAAAGCTTAAATATACAGTACTGGTAACCGGCGTTTCAGTAAATAATTTATAACAATAGTAACCAGTTGCACCTGATAGGTACACATTGTTCATTGTTTTACCTTTATCGGAAAGCACGTAAGTACCATCAGTGGTTATGTATGTCAATGGAGGTGTAACAATGTTTCGCACAGGTACAACGGCAGGAGCGGTTCCTCCGCTTGTCCAACCAGGTGCAAAATCAAGATCTGAAACTGAGTAATCGAAAGTTTCATCCAGTAAAACCTGCCCTTGTGAAATCAGAAAAAATGAGCAAAGAGCAACAATTAAAGTGATTTTTTTATTCATGGCGAATCAGGATTAGGTAAATTTTTGGTAAATCAATATAAAGCTGTTTCATAAACAACCACATAACCGGCCAAAGTCCTTTACTTGCTAACTACAAGCTTGATTGTTTGGGAAGAGCTGCCTAAACTAAGTCGTGCAAAATAAGATCCATTGTCAAGAGTCGAAACATCAATTGATTTCGAATAGTCTCCGGCATTTTGAAATTCGGAATTTATTAGGTTTTTAACAAATTGACCATTGAGGTTAAACAAATCCATTTTCACAAGGGTATATGACTGCAGTTTGTATTCCAGGTTCAGGAATTGAGAAACAGGATTTGGATAAACATGGAATTGAGCTTTTTGCATGAGTGGGGAGATGGATGCGTTGGATGAATAATAACGTGTATCGCCAACTGTAAGACCATCGCTTCCAACAAAGAAACTCCTATTGGTCAAGCCAAAATTTAGGGTTGCGACATTCGTATAGATAGGAACAGTTGTTATAGTGTTAGTTCCTGTTGGGGGAACTGCAAAGCCAAGATAGCAATAGTCTTTAACCATTGGAGGGGCAGTCAGGTCAGGGTTTACAAAACTTAGGGTTAAATCAACCTGATCGAAAATACAGTTGGTTATGCTAATCAGACCCGACATCATCCTGAACCTGAAAATTTCATCGGAAGTTAATGTGATGTTATAGAAAGTACAATGATCGATGGTTGCATTTCTTCCTTTAGCCCAAACGCCACTTGTTGACTTGTAATGGATTACAGAGTTAGCGTTTCCAACACTGTTGACAATATTGGAAAACGTGCAATTTTTCAAGGTAATATCCCTATTGGACACGGTGGTGATTTGGGTTGTTGAATTACCATCCTGAGTGTTAAAAAACAACATTCTTCCACTGCAATTATTAAATGTTGTTTCTTGAATGTCCATGGAGGAGTTTGTGGCCTCAAGCCTTATGGTTCCATTTCCTGCTGCATTGTTAAAATCGTGAATGAAGCAATTTTTTATAATAATTGAACAATTTAATGCAGTTGTTGTGCTCCTCACCAAAATAGGCTGATTCCCTGTATTGGTATTTAAACCATTAAATTCAATGCCTTCGAGGTTTAAAACAAAATCTGGGGTATAAATCACAAAAATTGTTGCAGTACTGGATGCGCTTGTCCCACTTGCTGAAATAATCGGTTTGGAGAGAAGGCCCGCTTTTGCCCGGATGGTTGCACTTCTTCCTATGGAATCCAGTACGCTGCTTGTTCCCTGTATTACATATTCCCCACCTGATGTCGAAAGTTCGTAGATATCGAACAACCCACCTTTTAGGTCAGTCAACAATTCAGCAACCTGGCTTACAGTATATTCTTTTGAAGTCTGAGCTTCAGAAGAAATGGGGTTAAAAAGCAAAACGCAGGATAGAAATCCTGTTATTAAGATTGCTTTCAATTTGAAATTCATAAAAGTAGAGTTCTGTTTCATAATTTAGGGGTTAGGTTAATTGGGTTGAATGGTTGATTATCTGTCATTCTTGAAGCACTATTGGTGTTCTAAAGTTTTGAAATATTTTTGGGATCCGGAAAAATTTAATATTTTTCATTGCCGGTTTTTTGTCCGGCAATGAAAAATGCCGGTTTATTTTATAATAGCAGCCTCAAAAGTTTGCTTTGCTGTTGTGAGTATTGTTACACCTTCAGCAATTTGTCGGTCGATATTTGTGATTAAATCGCGTGTTTTTTTTGCATCGGCAATGGCTTTTGTAAAATCCGCCTTCGCAGCCTCCGAAACCTGGCCTGTTGCAGTACCAACTGCTGTTGATGCATTTAATAATTCGCACTCCACAACCAAATCATTCAAAGGTCGTCGGTCCGAAATAAACAAGCTATTGTGGAAAGCCTGCCCTGGCACACCAAACGACTTATAGGTATCGGTGATGTTCTTCATTGTGATATTCGGCCTGACTACCAGCGCGAGAGCCGTATCCAAAACTTTGAGGTATGCCGCTTTCTGGCTGGCAAACTTGCTTGTACTTGCTACCATGAAATTGCCTTTATCATAACCAATAACCGTGCTATCAACCATTGCTTTTTCGGTAGTTGCAAACAGGGTCAATTCCTGCCTGTGCTCTTCTACAGTTTTAGGTTGAGCGGCTTCTTCATCCTTTGTACATGAGCTGCCCCAAATAACCAGTGATACCATCAAAGGCAACCATATCATTCGTAAACCAAGATTTATCTTTTTCATAAATTTTTCTTTTTTAGATTAATAACCAGGGTTTTGAGGAATAACCATTTCGTTGTTGGCGTCAATTTCTGTTTGAGGAATTGGCAACAAAAGTCTTTCCCTTATGAACTGTGTTTCGTCGGGCAGTGGGATTTTATCGTATTGCGAATACAAATCGGTCCAGTCTGTCACGAATACATGTGTTTTGAGTATATCAAGTGCTTTGTTAGGATTGCCATACGAGTTTGCCATGCGCAATAAATCAAACCATCGTTGATTTTCAAAGGCAAGTTCCAGCCGTCGTTCTTTATACACCGCATCCAGGGCTTCCTCTTTAGAAGTAAAAGGTTGAAGAGGATCCATGCCTGCCCTTGCCCTTATTTTGTTCACTTCGATACTGGCTTCGCCAATCCGCCCGTCCTGTGCCATAATCTCGGCGTTTAGAAGTACCATATCGGCATAGCGAATAACTATCCAGTCATTTTCGCATTGTTCTGGCAGGACCATAGTTGGATCAATATATTTTGAAATGTATTGTATTGTATCTGTGGTAGATTTGAGCCATATCCGAAAACTTGGATCTTTACGGGTATCCTTGGGATCTGCACGGAATAAGCGCATAAGTTCAGGTGTAGGATTGTTGTCTCCGCGCGGGGTGCCAACCTTGAGGAAGAGGTTTGCTGAATTGTCGGGGGCAAATATTCCCCAAAACGGAGAACCTAACCCGCTACTTCCACCCAGATACCTTACTGCAAAGATGATTTCCTTATTCATTTCCTTAGTAATATCGAATATTTGGGCAAAAGCACCTGTTCCAATCAATAAACCATGAGGCGAAGTATTCAAAACTGCTTCGATCAATGGTTTTGCTTTAGCCAGGTTTTCATTGCCGCCCTGCATCATATAAGCTTTGGCCAACAAACTCATTGCCGCCCATTTCGTGATGCGACCGGCATCGCTTGATGAATAAGTGGAAGGGGCTTGTTCGATTGCTTTAAGCAAATCAGGGATAATAATGTCGTTATAAATCTCATTTACAGGCGATCTGGGGATTTTCTTTGCTTCCTCAGCACTTATTACCGAAGTAACTTTGAACATATCGCCCCATAGATTAACCAGGGTATAATAATGGTAGGCTCTGATAAACAGTAACTCTGCTTCGTACTGCGCCCTTTGCGCTTCAACAGGAATGTAGGTATTGTCGGCTACCGAAGGTAATATTGCATTCACGTTCGAGATGTTCTGAAACAGTTTGTACCAGTACTGTTGCATCATAGGCAAACTGGTGGATGTTCGGAAAAAAGCCAGATCGCAATAATCCACACGGTCAACACCTGAAGTCCCGGTTGAGGCCACGCAGGTATTATCACTCCTGATTTCTGTGTATCTCCATTCGTCCTTTAAGGCTGTAGCTATTCCGGCATAACAACCCATAACCCCCTGATTGATACGTGCTGGAGTGGTATAAAAATTGACTTGAGTCAAAACTGAGGCAGGCTTGTCTTCCAAAAAATCTTTACATGCCCCTAACAGTATCAGAGTGGTGAAAGCTATGAGTATATATACTTTATTTTTCATTTTTATTGGGTTTTAAATCATTATTGTGATGGTGTATTTGTAATGATATTTTGCAAAAATGTCCTAGAATGTAACATCAACTCCAAAGGCAAATGTCCGGTTAATAGGGTAAACACCTCTTTGATATCCGTCAATTAAAGGGCTTGAATATGGGCCACTCGTTTTTCGTCCTTCTGGATTTACGCCATCATATTCATCAGACATCAGGTACAACAGGTTCTGTGCTGAGAAATACACACGTAAAGCAGAAAGTTTTATGGAGCGTACAAACTTTTTTGGAGCGGTGTAACCAAAGGTTAAATCGCGAAGTGCTGTATATGATCCGTTTACAATACCATAATCAGTAAGTAACAGGAATTTCCCGGCAGTATTGGTTCCATAAACGGTTTTGCCATCACCGGGGAAAGCAGGACTTACAAAACGGTTATCGGTATAGGCAGTATTAGTACGAAGCGTTTCATTGTAATTCATGTTACCATCAATAATATCAACACCCTGTACACCCTGGAAAAGAAAACTCAGGTCGAAATTCCTAAATGTGAACGTATTTGTTAGCCCCCATGTGAAATCAGGGAAAGGGTCTCCAAGAACAACGCGGTCGTAACTATCAATCTGGTAGTCACCATTCTGGTTCACAACTTTTAGTCCTCCAATAACAGGAGTAAAATCGCCCCAATTAAATGGCATTCCGGTTTCCGGGTCTTTCATAGCCTTGGCAGCAGCAACATCTTCAAAAGTGAGATATACGCCGGCTGACTGGAACCCAAAATACTGAATGGCCTGTTCGCCAACGATAGCCCTGTAAACTTCGTTACGTTCGCCAAAATTATCTTCGTGGTCTTTGTTTCCATAGCCCAAAAGCTCGTTTTTATTCGCCGAGAGATTGGCTGTCAAATTCCATTTGAAATTTTTCTTATCAATATTTACTGAGGAGAGTTCCAGTTCAATGCCATTATTGCTCACCTCACCAATATTATTCCAGTACGTTTGGTGTCCGGTGATGTACATTGATGGGGATTGCAACAACATTGCCTTGGTTGTTGAATTGTAATATTCAACCGAAAGGTTCAAACGGCTCTTAAAAAATCCAAGATCAATACCAAAGTTAGCCTCCTGGGTTTGTTCCCACGTAATGTCGGGGTTTCCCAAGGCTGTGTTGTTGGAAGCCAAACCTGGATGAAGGGTCCCTATACCGCTCCCTGTTGGGTAATTGCTGGTATTTAAATAATTCATGTACGAATATTGGGGGATGTTGTTGTTCCCTGTCAAGCCGTAACTCACGCGCAACTTTAAATTCGTTAGCCAAACGATACCTTTCATAAACTGTTCTTCAGATGCACGCCAACCAACGGAAGCAGCCGGGAAATTTCCCCATTTATGCCCTTCGGCAAACTTAGAGCTTCCATCGCTGCGGAAACTTGCCGATACAAGGTATTTTCCCTTATAAGAGTAGTTAATACGCCCTAAAGCCGAAACCATTGATTCGGTATAATAATAAGAAGTGGTACCAGGCAAATCCGGGCTGTCGAGGATAAGGGTTGAAGCCATGTTAAATGAAATAATTTCTTCGTCAGGAAAACCGGTGGCTACAATTGTATTTGCCTTGTTACTGATTTTTTGCGCTGTAAATCCCAGTAAAGCACCAAAATCGTGATTGCTTATTTTTTTTGCATAGTTCAAGGTATTTTCTGTCAACAAATCGGTCATGAATGTTCCTGTACGGGTAAGCTTATTTGGATCACCGGCTTTTGATGCTTCAGTTTGTAGTTTTTCATTGAATTCGCGATAAGTAACATAAGCGCCATTCGATGTTTTAAACTGAAGCCCTGGTATAATATCAATGGTCAGATACATATTGGATTGCATCCTGTAATCATCGGTCAGGATACTGGTACGGTCGCGTTGCGACACAGGATTATGCATTGAAGACCCGGAAGCACTGGCAGAAGTAACACTCCATATTTCGTTATTTAATCCCATCCCGCTTAAATCAAGCCGGCCATAATGATACGGATGAGCATAAGTGCCTACAGGCTGGCCAGTTATAGCAGACGTTGCCTCGGTATGAGCAATTGGCATCCAGGTTGGGAAACGCAGATAACTGGTAAGATCTACACCGGGTGTTTCCTTTTTGCTGTAACTTGGATTCAGGTTAAACCCTAAAGTAATGTTTTTGGAAAGCTTCATATCCACTTTTGCGCGAAAACTGTACTTGTCGTACGAACTGTTTTTCATTATGCCGTCCTCGCTGTTGAAATTTCCTGAAATATAATAATTGGTTCCACTGCTTCCCCCCGAGGCACTTAACTGATAATTGTTTTTCATTCCATTTGGCCTAAGCGCTTCGGAAACCCAATCAGTTTCTTCACCAATATAGTTTATTAGCAAATATCCAAGCTGATCGCCTTCGTTAGTTAAATCGAAAGGCATTGTTGCCGAAGTTCCGTCAACCGAAGGATCCAATCTCCTCTGTTCAGCTTCCTGGGCGTACAGTTTCGTTTGTTCCGATTGGCTCAGAACCCCTGGCAATGTATAAGCACTTGTAATACCGCTATACATTTTAAAATTATATTTTGGTTTTTTGATGTTCCCCGATTTTGTGGTAATCAGTATAACCCCGTTTGCCGCGCGGGAACCGTACAAAGCAGATGATGCCGCGTCCTTCAATACTTCAATTGATTCCACATCACCCATGCTAACCATCGACATGCCATCGGCAACCGGAAATCCATCCACTACTACAAGCGGATCAATGTTTGTGCTAATTGATCCCATTCCACGCACCCGGATTTGAGGAGCTTCGCCTGCATAAGGATCAACATTTGCAACTTGCACCCCCGACATTTTCCCTTGCAAAGCCTGATCGAGCCTTGATACCGGAATTTCATCCAGTTTCTCAGCCTTTATGGAAGCGATTGAACCCGTTAAATGTGATTTTTTCTGTTTCCCATAAGCTACAACAACAAATTCGTCCAGTTTTTGGGCATTCTGTTTCAAGATAACATTAATAACTGACTGTGCTCCAACTTGTATTTCCTGAGTTACAAAACCAATAAATGAAAATACCAAGGTAGTGCTATCATCAGGAACATCAAGACTATAAGTACCATTGCTGTTTGATACCACACCCGAGGTAGTACCTTTAATGATAATGCTCACACCGGGTAAGGGTACCTGCTGTTCATCGGTGACAGTACCGGTTACATTTTTTTTAGAAACCATGGTTTCAGATGATAGCGGAACTGTTCCGGTAAAATTGCCTGCCTCTAGGTTTATACCATTAAGCAGCAGAAACAACGCTGTTAGTGCTCCAATCCATCGAAACTTAAAGGTTTCCATTTTTAGATAGGTTTTGCAATTCATCACATTTTTTTTCATAGTAAGGTTAGTATTGATGCCCGAATGATAAAATTATATAGATGGGCTTGCGTAATCTCTAAATTATCAGCCTTGTTTTTAAAAAAATAGGTCAAATTGAAACTTATCAGTCAGGTTGATTGATAATTGTTAAACACTTTTACTCAGGAAAAGGAAACTTGATAATTACCTTTGGCTTGATAGATTCCCACAGACAAATAGTATCTAATATTGAGTTCTTTATTGGCTGTTGGGTAAAGTATGACGAGAAAAAAGTGGCAAGAATCTGGAGATAAACATTCCGTTTTGCTCTCCACAAAAATGTTTATCTAATTCTATCATGCTTTAATCCTTCAAATGAAAGGCAAATCGAATTTTTGAATATTTCAGGTTAGAAGCATCCTCAATCAGCTAATAAAACTGCTGTCTCCTCGGAATATTACATCCACAGATACACGCTATTCAAGTTCTGTGAGTTTACGAAGCAATATTCAACAAGTAAACTTCTACTGGCAAATATACAGAAATCGAACGATTGCTTTGCAGGGTTTGAATAATTACAAAATATTCATTGCTTGATAACAATGCTGAAGGTACTTAAAGTGTCTAAAAAACATAATGTCAAAGCATTAACAAACATCAAATTGCTAATTTTGTTAAAAACTGCTATCTGAAAATTTGAAAATTTGAATGAATGTTTACTCTTTTAAAATGTCGAAAGTCTGTTTTGTAAGGATAAAAATGTTGCATAAAAAAAACACAGTTACCGGCATAAAGCAGATAACTGTGTTGTGAATAGTTTGATTTACCGTTTACTGACTTCCAATAAAAATGGTCAAGGCTGGACAATTAAAGATAACCAACTAATTTCAATCGTTCTTTATCAATAATATCGTATTGAACGATTGGCTATTCCTGCTAAACAATTTATTGTGTTACAACAACTTTTTGTGTTACGGTCAATTTTTTGGTAACCACTTTTACGATATAAACACCGCTTGCATTTGTGTACAATTTGGTTTCGCCTGAGTTTAGACTGGAACTTGCAACTAATTGGCCTGATGTGGAATAAACATAAATATCACCTTCAGCAATCCCATCCTGTACAACATGTATGGTGCCATTAGCTGAGAAAGTGCGTATCCCCGAATTATCAAGCTCTTTGTTACTGGTAATTACGGTAAACCATACTTTAAAACGGTTCTCTAAATCACCCGGTGCAGCGGTGAAGGAATATACTGGGTTTATCCGCAAATCTTGTACGCTACCCAATTTCAAATCCTGAAGAAAAATTGGGACTGTAGGGTTGAAACTTTCGATACCTTCCGCCGAAATTGTATAAGTAGACGCGGCACCAACCATTAGTCCAAGAGGAACATTTTGGCTTGTAACGTAGGAAGGCAAAGTATTTACAGCAGCTTTTGTATCCGTCAAGATCGAGTACATTTGAGGAGCCATAGTAATTCCAGCAAGTTTGTATGCATCCAATGCCTGATCGAAACCCGTTGTTGAACCCGTAACAAAACGAATGTAAGCAACATCCGAATAACCGTTTCCATTCACGGTAAGTTTAAGCCTATCCTGCAACGAAGCAGTATTCTTAAGGAAAGTTCCACCTAGCGTTTTTGATGCTGAAGTGAGTGTAAGGGAATTTGTAGCAGAACCGGTTCGTACAACGAATCCTTGAAGCGATGCAATGATGCCGGGGAAATCGCTTGTACCAATCGAAAGTGGGTTATAATTTGCTCCGTTCCACACATAAGCAAATGCATTTAAATCGCCGCTGAGGGTACACAATTCCGGATTTATCCCCGAAGGATATGGGTTTCCAACCAAATGATAGCCCGATTCGTTGCCTGGAGGTGTGGTGGGATTAGTGTATGACAAATTGGTATAAGCTACCGGTGTTGGTTGCAAGGCTCCTACAAAACTTAAAGTGCGGGTATTTCCTGTTGGATAATTGATGCTATATCCTGTTAATGGAAGTATTGGGTCATTGAGAACCAAACTTGCCCAGGTACCATTAGGCTCCAGGTATTTTTCTAAATTCGAACCATTGAACACCGATGTTGACGAATTGATAACATTGGTTGTAATTGGCGAAACAAAATGATGCTTTATTTCGGGTCCTGCAGTTATGTCACGTTCAATGGTAACATCGCCGGTAATGGTTCCATTAGTGATAAACGAAGCACCTGATGCAACTGTAAATGTTCCGGAACCAACGTTGATGCCACTATTAGTGCTAAAATTCCCTCCAATTGCAGCGGTTGCGCCTGTAGCAAAAGCAATATTTATTCCGCCTGCTACCTGAGCAATACTGAGTGCTGAACCTACCGGAACATCTAAATCAACTCCTGTTTCCCCCTTAATAGTTAAAGTTACTGGTGCTGAAGCTTGAAGTTCAAGGTTGGTATTGTTCGATAGCAACAATTGCCCTATGGTTTGATCAGGTACATTGGTAACAATTATATTACCTCCGCTATTAAACTCAAGTACATCGTTGATTTGTGGATTTGTACGTGTTGGCGACCAGTTACCAGGAATGGCCCAGGATGCAGTTCCGCTTTGATTCCAGAAATAGGTACCTGCCGGGGGCGCTAATGTGGTAGTAGTAGCTGTTGGGCTTGACACGGTGTAATAATTATAGGTCGCCGCATTTAATCCATCTGAATTAACTGACATAATACAAAAACTATATGTCGAATTTGGTGATAGACCGCCAATAGAAAATGCTGCAGTTGTACCAGAACTGATATTCGCCGCTACAGATCCATCCCCCAATACAGTGCCTGCCGGATAAACAGTAGCGTCCATTGGGATTCCAGTTGGCGCTGATGAACCTTGTTTTTGCAAGATAAAATATCCATCGGCAGCCACCGCCGTCCAGCTAAGTTCAACAGTTGTAGCACCGGTTGCAACAGCAGTAAAATTAGTTACCTGATTTATCGGTTCGTCGGCCAAGGTATAAAAATCGCTTTCTAAAGTCAAAGTTGTACCAACGCTATTGCTTGCATACGCTTTATAGAAAATATGCGATTTGGCAGGAAGCGGTGTGCGCACATGCGAAAAAACACCAATTGAAGTTGAAGTGTCTGCCAGTTTATTATTGGTTATAGTAACCCCTGTTGATGTGTTCCAAACGGTTCCCCTTTCAATAATTGCATTATCTCCATCGTAAGTAATATTACCGCCCAATGTAGCCGAATTGTTTAGAACATTCGTGGCAGTTGGATCCTGTATTGATGGGGCAATTGGACTGAGAGTGGTAAACGGTGCTGAAGCTGCGGAAAGGTAAGAGTCGGCAAAATTCACAAAATTGTCACCTTTAGCCATAACCTTGTATGTGTATGTACTGTCAGGGATAAGCCCTGTTATGGCCAAAGCCGAAACAGCCTGACCAGTAGTGTTGGTTTTGCTGATAAGGCTTGTACGTTTGTAAAGGAATACCTCATAACCTGTTGCATTTGTTACAGGTGTCCAGTTTGCGGTAAATCCGGTACGGGTAATATCTGTTGCAATGCCTACAACCGGTGCTGGTAGTGTAACCGGATTTGTCAACCTGGTAATTACCTGAACTACTGACATACCGCCTGAGCCATTGTTCCTCACCCGAAATTTAGTTGGAACTGCCCTGCTTATGGGTATAACATAAATAGAATCCAAACCTGAGGCTTTGCTTGCTGTGTTATACACATAAGTCCCGATCAAATCCCATACGCTTGTGGATGTATTATATTCTTCCAGCACAAAACTTCTTTCGGCCGTACCTGTATATGCGTGTATTTCAATTTGTTCAACCGAATTTATTTCCGGAAAAACGACAAGGCTGTTATATGAATTCTTATCCAGGTTAAAATCATTTATATGTTCTTCGCCCCTTCGATCTTTTTTGTTCGCTTCCCTAACCACCGCTTTTTCGAGGATAAAACCATTTATTGAATAGGATGGGAATGTTCCATTTGCAGGGGTTTCAGGAACAGGTATACCCCAAGTTCCATCGCCGAGGTCAGTATGTATTGTATCTAAAATCACATAACTGGTAATAAAAACTGCTGAAGCTGCTGATGGGGTGGAATCAAAATAGGTGGTCCCGTCGCCTTTGGCTATTACTACAAAAGTATAGGATGTGCCGAACGACAAGCCAGTTACGGCCAAACTTGAAGTTGCCTGACCCGTGGCATTGGATGTGCTTACAAGCTGAGTGCCAAGATATACCCTGACTTCATACCCTGTAGCATTGGCAACGGGAGTCCAATTTGCGGTGAAACCGCTTGCCGTAATATTCGTTGCAATTCCTACCACAGGCGGCAAAAGGCCTAAAGTTGTAAATGCAGTAGATTCAGCGGATGGGTCGGAATTTGTATAATTTATACCATCCCCTACTGCTGTTACCTTATATGTATAAGTGGTACCAGATGAAAGCCCCGATATGGCAACGCTTTCGGTAACCTGCCCACTTGCATTGGTAGTATTAACAAGAGTGGTTCCAGAATAAACTTTAACAATATACCCGGTTGCATTAGCTACCTGGGTCCAGTTTGCTGTAAAACCCGAGTTCGAAATTGCAGATGCTACGCCAACTATTGGCGATGGCAGTTTAGGTATCTGAACGGCTACTGCAGAAGCCCATGAGGTTGATACCCGTGCTCCACTAACATTATACTTTGAGACAGAGGTGCCATTTGCCCTGAACCAGAAGTTGTTCAAAGAAGTTCTTATTGTAGCCGAGGTATTATCAAAGACCTCAGGTGTTGTTGGTTCTGTGCCGGAAATTATAGGATTTATATAGATTGATGAAGTTTGGGTTGCAAAATCATACTTTAAAACAATCAGAAAGACCTCGTTTACGTCTGCAAACTCGGTTGTTCCCCATTTGATGTCAGCACTCGACTGGCTTCCCCTGGTTGTACCAAATCTGAAATAAGTTGTATTTATAGCACCTTTTCCAACATATACTTTTGCACCTGCATTTGTATTTATTGCCATCCCAAAAACCTCTGATTGTGATTGAACCTGAGTAACCCCTGGTTTATATATAAAAGTTAAATATACGGGACCAGTTGTTACAGGTGTAGAGGTAAAGGGTTTTAAGGAATAATAAGCTGTGGCAGATGAAATATCGCAATTTATTGTTTTTCCTGCACCGGAAAGGAAATACGGGCCACCAGAATTTGAGTAGGTAAGTGCCGGTGATACAATATTTCTTCCTGTACCTGTGGTGAGTGTTCCAGCAGTTGTCCATGTAGGTTCAAGTGCCAGATTTGAAACTGTGTAGTCAAAGGTTTCATCATACAAAACCTGTCCTTTGGAGTTCAGAAATAAGGAACACAGTGCTAGTAAAAGTATTAGTATTTTTTTCATATAATATTGTTTTTAAGCGAATTACTGGATTGGTTGTTTTTTTTATTGAATATTCAGCTTCTAAGGCATTTTCTTACCGGCAAATCCAGTTGCATTTGCATTTATAAGTTGCAAATCTGTTTCATTTACCATCCCATCCCCATTCACATCATTTGCAACATAACCGGTAACAAAGTTTGATGCATCGTTGTCAACAACAACCAAATCACCTGCATCAACAATGCCATCCTGGTTTACATCGCCGGCATACATACCAAACACACCGCTTCCAAGGTCTTTCATGTTATTGCCAAATGCTTGTGAAACTGAGGTGCTGAAATTATAATCCATTGTGGTTCCTGCAAATGAAACCGGGACGGAACTCCAAAGTTCGACGCTGTTGCGATGTTTGATTACGATGTAGTAGGAACCAGAAGCAAGATATGAGATAGAGTCGATTGACAGAGTTCCACCTGTGCTTAAATCTATTGCATTAAAAGTAAAAGCGGTTGCGTAAGGCGCTGTTGAATTGTGCAATTCAATGCTTACCTGATCAGCAATTTCAGGGGCAAATTGAGCAGCCGAACTCTTTTGAGCCTGGTTCATTGTATTGGATCCTGCGTAAAGACTTTCGAGGAAAACTGTGAGGTTGAGGGTTTTAACAGGTGGTGAAAGCAGGGTAAATGGTGCTGAAGCTACTGATAGATACGAGTCGGAGTAGTTTACAAAACCATCGCCTTTTGCAAGAACCTTGTACGTGTATGTTGAATCGGGGATAAGCCCTGTTATGGCAGCGGACGAAATGGTTTGACCACTTACGCTGCTTGTGTCAACTAAATTTGTACGCTTATAAACAAACACCTTATAGCCTGATGCATTGGTTACGGGTGTCCAGTTGGCAGTAAATCCAATATGAGTAATATCCGTAGCAGTACCTACTACCGGCGATGGCAGCGTGGCAGGATTTGTATGCCTGGTAATTACCTGTGCTATATTCATCCCGCCACCTCCGGTGTTTCTCACCCTGAACTTGGTTGGGACTGTTCTGGTGATAGGTATAACATATATGGAATCGAACCCCGAGTTCTTGCTTGCTGTGTTATATATGTAATTCCCAACTAAAACCCATGCACTTGTACCTGAATTATACTCTTCTACTGCAAAAGGTCTTTCGGCTGAACCTGTATATGCATGCAATTCAATTTGTTTCACTGAATCTACAACCGGAAACACAACTGCGCCTGCATTGGAGAGATTGTCAAGAGCAATGTCGTTAACATGCGTTTCGCCTCTCCGGTCTCTCTTGGTAATAGCTCTGATAACAGATTTTTCCATAACAAAACCGTTTATTGAACTTGATGGGAAAAAGCCGTTTGCAGGTGTGGAAGAAGCAGGTGTACCCCAGGACCCATCTCCAAAATCGGTGTGAATAGTATTCACATTCATATAGCTTGTAATGAAAACCGGAGAAGCAGTTGAAGGTGACGAATCAAGATATGTTGCACCATCACCCTTTGCTATTATCACAAAAGTATAAGAAGTACCAAATGACAAGCCAGTAATCGCCAGACTTGCAGTTGCCTGACCGGGGGCATTTGTGGTGCTAACGAGAAAGGTCCCCAGGTATACCTTAATATCATAACCACTAGCGTTAGCAACGGCTGTCCAGTTTGCAGTGAAACCGTTTGCTGTAATATTTGTTGCAACTCCAACTGTTGGTTGCGTAAGGCCCAATGTTATAAATGCAGCCGATGCTGCTGAAGGATCTGAACTGGAAAATGTTGTGCCATTGCCAATTGCTGTAACCGTATATGTATAAGTAGTTCCTGATGCAAGACCAGATACGGTTACGTTCTCAGTAGCCTGTCCGCTGGCATTTGTTGTGTTTACAAGGGTAGCCCCGGAATAAACTTTAACCGTATACCCTGTAGCATCAGGTACCTGGGTCCAGTTAGCAGTAAAACCTGTAAGCGAAATTGAGGATGCTGTACCAACAATAGGTGAAGTTAGTTTAGGAATCGCAACAATCGCCACTGCATCAGTCCAAGAACTGGAAACTCTTGCACTACTTAGATTGAAATTTGCTTTATTATTACCGTTATATCTAAATCGAATTGTACTAAGTGTATTTTTGCCTGTTCCTGATACACTGTCAGCTGCGTTTGCAGCCGGTTGTGAAGAAGATCCTAATGTTGGAGTGATAAAAATCGATGAAGTTAATTTTGTAAAATCATATTTTAGAACAATTATAAATACGGCATTCAAGTCAAAGTATTCTGTCACCCCCCATTTTATATCTGCACTGCCTGTATTGCCTCTGGTCGTACCGAACCTGAAACCAGTTGTAAGTCCCTTCCCAACCATTACTTTAGGCCCAGTGCTAGCTCCATCCCCGAGTCCAATTACTTCAGATTGACTTTGACCTTGAGCTACTCCGGCTTTGTATAAAAAGGATAAATATACTGATCCGGAATTAACGCTACCAAATGCTTTATAGCAAATATAATCGGCAGCCCCATTTGTATAATCACTATTTATTTTTTTTCCCTGACCGGAAAGCAAATAAGTTCCATCGGTAGTTACATAAGTTAATGCAGGAGTAGCAATATTTCTTCCCGTGCCGACGACCGGGGGTGTTCCCGATGAAGTCCATGTTGGTTCTAGATCAAGTTTTGCAACACTATAATCAAATGTTTCATCCAGCAATACCTGTCCGAAAGTGCTCGTAATCAACGAGAACAGGGCAACTATTAAAGTAAAGTTTTTTTTCATAACTTTTGGTTTAAATCGGTTTTATGGTTAGGTGTTTTGGTTTCTAAGTTTGGTTAGCGGAATGATAAAATTATACAGAACATACTTGCTTTTATTGAAGTTATCAGCCTTGTTTTAAAAAAAATAGGTCAAAATAAAACTTATCAATCAAATTGATTGATAATTGAAAAGGTATTTATACCTAAAAAAGGGAATAGCTGGAATAGATAAATTTTTGTTGAAGATATTTCTAAATTAAACACGATAAAACCAAATTTGCAAAAATGATCATCACAAAAGAGGTCGAATATAATGGTTTTTAAAGATAGCTTTTACATAAGACAACTCAATGGTTCAGGGTGATATGTGTTACCTCCCTTCAAAATCGTGTTAAGTCAATCCTTGCAAAGGTTATTACAGTAACTCACCTACAATTGGGCATAACTTGATTATATTTTCGTTTTTGGACTTACTAGCAGGTTATTTTGAAAAACATATATGCTAAACAAACACTTTTTCACAGATTGTCAATGAATGCCTTTGTGTTACATTAGAATCTCTAAAATCGTTAGATGTTGTATCAGGCTTTTGCAAGATTCAAGAAAAAAAAATCTGCCCTGTAAATAAGCAGTTTGCTTTAGTTTGTTTTCTTAAGTGTTTTTGTGGAAAAGGCTGCATGATAGGTTCGGAAGGAGGAGTTGAAATTACATAAAAAAACACAGTTACCCAAAATAAGCGGGATAACTGTGCTAATCATTCAACATGAGCCTTGAAGGGCAATCGTTATTTATTCTCCGAAAGTATTTACACGCTCCCCGTGTACTTTTCTTACTCCATAAGCTATTGCTAAAGTTAACAATATTAATGTACCGTTACCGATTGGTGCGCTCGGGCCAACAGGATTGTTTGTTGGTCCACCAGGTGCATTTGGTGAAAAACCACCATTCGGATGAGGCTGTGCAAACATAAGCAGAGGTGCTGTTATCAAAAAGGCTGCAATAACAGTTACCAGTATCTTTCTTTTCATATCTTTTTGTTTTATTTTTGTTTCTAATCTTTACTTAAGGATTTTGGGGTCAGGGTTTTGGGGTTGTTGTGTTGCCCCTCACCCCTCGCCTTGTCTATTAGTTAACAAACACTTTTTTAACCAACGTATTATCCTTGCTAATCACTTTTACTATATAATTACCTGTTCGATTGAGGCCAATCTCATTCATGCCTTTTGCTGATGTTTGGGTCGAAATCAACTCACCTAGTACATTATAGACGAAAATATCGCCTTCAACCCGGTCTTTGAAATTAACATAAACTGTTTTTCCGTAACTATATATAAGTGCAGTCGAACTTTCTATATCGTTTGTTGACAACGGGCCAAAATGTAGTACAAAACGCTGCGCTGTTTCGCCTGGAATAAAGTTAAACGAATAGGAACTTTTCAACAAATCCGTAAGGATCCCAGTTTTAGTATCTTCCAGGGTTACCTTCGAAAACTCACCTGTTTTGGCAGCTTTGATACTAAAAAAACCTGCTTCAACTGCTGTAAATCCAACAGGAACATCGGATGTTGCGGGCAAACCATTAATTGCCAGTTTTTCACCCATTGGGGTTATTGAATAAATCTGCGGCAATTTAGAGTTTTTGGTGCTTATAATCTTATATGCATCAAATTGCCCATCATGCTCTATACCTGCTTGTTCATTGAAATAAACCAATGCCTGATCGGAGTAGTTTGATCCGGTTGCTTCGAGAATCAATAATTTCGGGTTCCCTGATTTGTAGAAATTGTTTGCTCCTGAATGTGAGCGTTGTGCATTACCCAGTTCAAATATCCCAGGTGCTGTTGCTTTTACAAAAAATCCTTGCATCGGAGGAACAAATTGCGAATTGCTCTGACCTGGTATCCCTTTTATATAAGGAAGATAATTACTGGAAGCAGCATCAAGTACATAAACCACATTATCCATTCCTGCAGGGATAATAACATTTTCCCAATCCAGTGAAGACACAAATGGATTTCCCATCAAATTGTAACCGTCGCTACCAAAAGTGAATGACCTGGTTTTAGTTCCCAGGTTCAAGTCGCCGGTGAATGAAACAGTATTTGTAGTACTTAAGGTTGAATAAAGAGCATAGCCTTCCATTACGTTCAAAAGAGTAGCGTCACTTGTAATATCGGAAAACAAGGAAGAGGTTTCAGAGTAATTCTGCATGTACATACCCGAAAATACACCTGCTGTTGCAACCACAACAGGGGATGATACAAGATGCCAGTCATCGGTGCTTGGTGGAGGATCGCCAGTAAAATACCTTTGCACTGTTGCAGTACCGGATACGGTTAAAAATCCGTTATCCAGCAAAGTAGCAGTACCGGCAGCAGTTGACCCAAAAAGTATGTTATGACAGGTTCCGGCTGCCGAAAGTGTTGGATACCTTACTAATCCTGCTGGTATGGTTACATCAGTAAATGCGCCCGGTGTGGATGGGTTCCAGTTTCCAGGTATGGACCATTCGTTGCTTTCAGCACCTGTCCAGGTAGCAGAAGCAGGAGGTGAAAGTATTGTAACAGGTGTTGATGCTGAAGAGAGGTAGGAGTCGGCATAATTTACATAACCATCACCAGTAGTCCGCACTTTGAACGTATACGTCGAATCGGATATAAGCCCTGTTATGACTTTGGATGCTGTAGATTGGCCACTCACACTGGTTTGGCTGACGAAATTGTCGCGTTTGTAAACAAATACCTCATACCCTGTTGCGTTAAGTACTGGAGTCCAGTTTGCTGTAAATCCGAAGCTTGTAATATCCGATGCCGCTCCTATTACAGGAACCGGAAGTGTAACCGGATTTGTAAGCCTTGTTATTACCTGGGCTATATTCATCCCACCACCACCGGTGTTTCTTACCCTGAACTTGGTAGGGACAGACCTGCTGATAGGAATAACATATATTGAGTCATAACCCGAAGCCTTGCTTGCCGTGTTATATGTGTATGTACCAATAGGAATCCATGTACTTGTACCTGCATTATACTCATCCAATGCAAAAGTTCTTTCGGCTGTGCCTGTATATGCATGCAATTCAATCTGTTCCACTGAATTTACTTCCGGAAAAACAACAACTCCTGCATTGGTGAGATTGTCGAGAGCAATATCGTTTATGTGTGTAAACCCTCTCCGGTCTTTTTTAGTAATGGCTCTGATAACTGCTTTTTCCATGACAAACCCGTTTATCGAACTTGATGGGAATAAGCCGTTTCCAGGAGTGGCACCTGCTGGAGTTCCCCATGTTCCATCGCCAAAGTCGGTATGGATTGTATTTACAATACTATATGTCGTGATAAAAGTCGGCGATGCAGCTGAAGGTGACGAATCAAGGTATGTTACACCATCTCCTTTTGCAATTACAACAAAAGTATAGGATGTGCCAAATGAGAGACCAGTAATTGCCAGGTTCGTGGTAGCCTGACCGGGAGCATTTGATGTGCTTACTAGCAATGTACCCAAATATACCTTAACATCATACCCAGTTGCATTGGCAACCCCAGTCCAGTTTGCTGTAAAACCGCTTGTTGTAATATCTGTTGCTACTCCTACTGTTGGTTGTAAAAGCCCCAAGGTTGTAAATGCAGCCGATGCCGTAGAAGGATCTGAACTGGAATAACTAGTGCCATTGCCAATTGCTGTAACCGTGTAAGTATAAGTAGTACCAGATGCAAGACCGGATATGGCCACACTTTCAGTTGCCTGCCCACTGGCATTGGTCGTACTTACAACTGTTGCTCCCGAATAAACTTTAACGCTGTAACCGGTTGCATTAGCCACCTGGGTCCAGTTTGCAGTAAAGCCCGTAACCGCAATTGAAGATGCTGTCCCTACAACAGGCGAAGTGAGTTTAGGGATCTGTGTAAAAACTGCTTCAGCCCATGTTCTTGATACCCTGACCCCACCAATATTATATTTCATACTTGAGGTGCCTTGAGCCCTGACCCACAAATTATTAAGGGAAGTTCTGGCTGTACCGGAATTGTCCGAAATATCGGCTACAGGTTCAGTACCGGAAATGATTGGATTTATAAAAATGGAAGAAAATTGAGTAGAAAAATCATATTTCAAAACTATAAGAATGACCTCATTAACATTAGCAAATTCGGTAGAAGCCCATTTAACATCACCACCTGACTGGCTTGATCGGGTAGTACCAAATCTAAATGAAGTAGTTGTTACAACCCCTTTACCAACATAAACCTTTGGGCCTGCACTAGTTCCGGTTGACATTCCAAAAACCTCTGAATTAGTTTGATTTTGGATTACACCGGCTTTATACATGAAAGTTAAATAAATCGGACCTGTTGAGATAGGAGTTGCAGTAAAAGGCTTTAAAGAGTAGTAGCTAGTGGCATTAGTAATATCGGAATTCATTATTTTTCCTGTACCAGATAGATAATATATTCCTCCCGAATTTGAGTACGACAAGGCTGGTGAAACAGTTGGATCTAGTATATTCCTTCCTGTTCCAGCAAGTAAAGTTCCTGAAGTTGTCCAACCAGGTGCAGAAGCCAGATTTGGAACTGTATAATCAAAGGTTTCATCCAGCAGTACTTGTCCGAAAGTACTCGTAATCAACGAGAACAGGGCAATCATTAAAGTAAAGTTTTTTTTCATACTTTTTGGTTTAATCGGTTTTATGGTTGGTTGATTTGGTTTCTAAGATTACGTAGCAGAATAATAAAATTATACAGAATAAACCAGCTATTATAGAAGTTATCAGCCTCGTTTTTAAATAAATAGGTCAAAATAAAACTTATCAATCAAATTGAATGATAATTGAAAAGGCATTTCCACCTAAAAAAGAGGAATAGCTGAAATAAATTGCTTATTTTTGAAAATATTTCCGACTGATACCCGGTTCCTCAAATTTCAAGGAACAACTTTTGGACAAAAAGATCAGCTTTGCCCCTTCTTAAGGGCATTTTAGAACCCAAAACACAAACACATGCGAATACATATACTCCTGCTGGCCTTTATTTTTTCGTTTTGCGGCTTTTCGTTTGCAACCATTCCCGATAATATTAATTTTTCGTTTCGTAGGATTTCCCCTGTGGGCGGATTTACGTATGGGTCGATAAATTCCATCTGCGAGGATGCGAATGGCTTTATTTGGTTTGGCACAATTCATGGCTTATACCGTTACAATTCGGTTGATGTACAGAAATTCCTGCATAGCCCACAAGATTCTACCTCTATTCCCGACAATTCGATTCGCACCATTTTTCTTGATTCGTCGGGAACGCTTTGGATTGGTACTGCCCAAGGGGTTTGTATTTACGATAATGATAAAGACCAGTTTATTACACTCAAATTTAGGGATAAATCGGGGGAAAGCCTGGGGAATAATATCCGTGATATTTTTGAAGGCAAGGATAAAAACATCTACCTCCTTAGCAACACCATGTTGGGGAAATACAATAAGGAAACCAAAAAGTTTGAAAAAATAGTGGTTGCAAAATCCACAACTGAGAATTTTGCCTGTGCTAATTACGATTCGAAAGGGCGGTTTTGGATTGGTGGGGCTAACGGGACCGTTTGGATGCTTGAAGCAACAGACCAAAAATTACGTGTGTTTTGCCATCATCAGTCGGAATTGATACGGAAGTTATTTTCCGATGAAACAGGGCTTTGGATTGGATATGATTTGTCGGGGCTTGATTTTGTTGGATTTCAGGGAAATTTGATACGGCATTATGGTAGCAATCCCAACGATACATATAAAATCAATCACAACCGTGTCCGCGATATCAATAAAGATGAGGCCGGGCGGATATGGATTTCGACATACAAAGGCATTTCGATTATCAATAATGGCAAAAGTTATAATATCCTTCCGAAAGAAATTTCCGGTTTGCCCTATAACAGTATCTATAAAATATTCCGCGATTCAAAAAACGGCATCTGGATTGGAACCTGGTCGGGTGGACTTGCTTACAGATCCGATTTCGATAACCGGTTTTTTCATTTTCGAAAAGATCAGACCGATTCGGAAATGGAGGACGAATTTGTGAGTTCGTTTGCCGAAAAATCGGACAAAACTGTTCTGATAGGAACCGAATTTGGTAACCTTAATCTTCTCGACCGGGAATCAAATAAAATGATCAACGTCCCTTTTAAAACAGAAAACGGGAAAAAATTTGAAAATATCAAGTCGTTGTACTTCGACAAGGAAACAGAAACCCTTTGGGTGGGCACATTTTTGGAAGGTTTGTGGTATCAGACTAAAAATGACAATACTTTACATGAACTGAAAAAATTTAATCAAGATAGAATAAGCATATATGCGCTTGCCAAATCAGGCATCAACTTGTGGATTGGCACTTTTGGCAAAGGACTATACCATTACAACACCCAAACAGGCATAATGAAACAGTATGTTCAAGTAGCACGTAATGCAAAGTCGTTAAGCAATAACCAAATACGCTCAATTATTAGCGACAATGAAAACGGAATCTGGATTGGGACTAAAAATGGATTAAATTATTTCGACCCAAAAACCGCAGAATTTCAACGATTTATGAACTTGCCTAATGCCACCAATTGTATCAGCAACGACGAAATACTATCCTTGTATCAGGATCGCAAAGGTAAAATCTGGATTGGAACCAGTGGGGGCGGCTTGAACAAATACGATAAAAAAACAGGGAAATTCGAGTCGTTTGGGGTAAAGGATGGCTTATCGGGTAACGATGTGTACGGAATACAGGAAGACCAAAATGGAATACTCTGGATAAGTACCGAAAATGGCATCTCAAGCATTGATCCGATAAAGAAAACGATACGGAATTTTTACAGGGAAGATGAACTTAAAGGCAACCAATTCAATCCGGGAGCGGTATTTCAAACCAGCTCAGGCGAAATACTTTTTGGCAACACTAAAGGGTTCACGCTTTTTACTCCGGGGCAGATGAAAACCAACCCTATTCCACCAAAGGTTATCCTAACCTCCCTATCAATCAACAATTTGGCTGTAACCAACCATACTGAAGGATCACCATTGACAAAATCACTTCAAAATGAAGACATCCTGAAACTTACATTCGATCAAAATTCGCTCACTTTTAATTTTGTGGCCAATAATTTTTTACTACCTGCCAAAAACCAGTTTAAATATAGGTTGATGAATTACGATAATAAATGGGTGGAAGCAGGAACACAAAACTATGCGGCCTTCACTAAAATCCCTCCAGGGGATTATGTGTTCGAGGTAATTGCTTGTAACAACGACAATTTGTGGAGCAACACACCTACTCGTTTGAAGATCAGTATTTCGCCGCCTTTTTGGTTGGCGTGGTATGCCAAACTGATTTATATATTGGCCGTTTCCTTAGCTTTCTATTATGTCCGCAAGGAAGTGGTTGCCCGTCAGAAGTTTAAAAAGGAACTCTTGCTCGAACGCCTGCGGCACGAATCGGAAGCCCAGTTGCAGGAAATGAAGCTAAGGTTTTTTACAAATATTTCGCATGAATTCAGGACGCCACTTACACTTATTTCGTCGCCAATAAACCTGTTGATCGAAAAATTCAAGCTGGAACCTTCAGTAAAGGAACATCTACTCACCATGCGGCGCAATTCGGACCGCCTGTTACGATTGGTGAACCAACTGATTGATATTCGCAAAATCGAATTGGGGAAAGCCGTTTTTCAGCCACAACACACAGATCTTATACACTTATGCCGAAACGTGATCAGTTGTTTCGAAATGGAGGCTGTTGACAAACAAATACGTTTGCTTTTTAATCCCGAAATTGAATTGTTGATCTTGCCTCTTGATGCAGAAAAGGCGGAAAAAATATTCTTCAATATCCTTTCGAATGCAATGAAATTTACTCCCGAAAAGGGGACAATCGGCATCACCGTTTATTCGACCCATTCAGATGAAAATGCTGACGAAAACCTTGTTGTAGGTGAACAAATTCAAGGTAATATGATTTGTGTCGAATTTTCGGACAACGGGCCTGGTATAGCACCGGAGGATCTCAAATTAATATTCGAACGCTTCGAACAAGGCAAAAAACACCAATCGTCAGGCACTGGGATTGGTTTACACATTGCTCACGAGTACATAAAAATGCACAAAGGCAACATAAGGGTGAAATCAAAAATTGGGACTGGTTCAACTTTTACCATCAGTTTTCCGTTTAACGAAGAGCTTGATCCGAAAAAAGAATGGAAAGCAGCAAGTGATTTTAACCCTCAGTTTAATGTTCTGGCCGAACCAAACAGTTTCCGTCCACCACATGAAGAAAAGGAAAAAACATATACCATCCTTATTGTTGAGGATAATTATGACCTTAGGAATTACCTAAAAAACCTGTTAAACCAGCAATACCATATTGTTACTGCGCCAAATGGCAAGCAAGGCCTCGAAACTGCCCTGACCATACTTCCCGAATTGGTTATTACCGATGTGATGATGCCACAGATGGATGGTTTGGAATTATGCCGGCAGCTAAAAGACAATATTTTAAGCAGCCATATTCCTGTAATAATGCTTACCGCCTTTAGCGATTCCGAAAAACAAATCGGTGGGTTGAAAACTGGTGCCGATGCTTATATCACCAAGCCTTTTGATGAAAATATCCTGATGGCGCAAATCGAAAATTTAATTTCATCGAGGGCAAAACTCAGGGAAGTATTCTCTGTTTCCGATACTGCCTGGGCCGAAGGAATGGATGTGATGTTTTCGGATAAAATGCTGATTGAAAAAGCCACGGCTATTGTGGAAAAACATTTAAGCGACAAATCTTTTGTAATTGATAATCTTGCCTCTAACATTGGAATCAGCACAAGTTCCCTTTACCGGAAATTGAAAATGCTTACCAACCAATCGCCAACCGAGTTTGTGAGGTATATCCGACTAAAGAAAGCAATCAAGCTTATGAACGATGGGAACACAAATGTGGATGAAATTGGTTTCGCAGTTGGTTTCAATTCCCACTCCTATTTTACGAGCAGTTTCAAGAAACAATTTGGGATAACACCTTCCGATTATATTATCGATCTGAAGACGAAAAAGAAATAATCCCTTTTAAGTAAATTAAGGGGTGTTTGAGTTTTTCAATGAGTACCCTCCCCAACCTTGCTTTCAGGGAGGGAGTAATTTGTACAATTTTGAAGTTCATTCAAATAATGAAAAATAATCCTTACCCCTTTCCTCCCCCTGATCCATATCGCTAACAGGACAAGGGAAGAGAGAGGGTGTAAAAAAGCAAAAGGATAAATTTTAAACCGTCACTAAAATTTAAAAACCGTATTCCCGGCCATTACTTCCTGGTTCTTTTCGTAGAAAGTAACCTTTAGTCCGGTACGGAGTGCTGCGGTGGTCATTATATTAGCTATTGAATGATTGTAACCGGCCTCGATAGGAGCATTCGGGGTTTTGCGACTGCGAACACATTCCATCCAATTACGTACATGCGCTGCCGACATTGGATCGGCCGACATATTCGCAGCAGTAGCCGTTTTCATTCCTCTCGATGGCAGTTCAAATTCTTCCAGAAGGAAAGGCTGCATCCCCATGGCATCAGCATAATTTTTAGTTAACCCGCCTTCAGGAGTTATTTTATTGGTATCGAGGTTCAGCATTCCTCCATTCGAATAATACAATTCCTTAATTCCTCCTGCCGAATTATGCATACGCGACGAATACACTACCTGGAAATCCTGCGTCGGGTCATTCATCTTTCCATATTCGAAAACAGCGGTCATGGTATCGGCATTTTTTCGTCCGTCGTTCCACATGTAAATACCTCCGTTGGCCACAACGCTTTTGGGATACGAAAGCCCTGTAAACCAGTGAACTGTATCAATCTGGTGCGACATCCACTGGCCTGGAATACCGGAAGAGAAAGGCCAGAACAAACGGTATTCGCAATATATTCGTGGATCCCATTCTACCTTGGGGCGATTCAATAAGAAACGATTCCAGTCGATATCTTCTTTTTGAATTTCCTGTATAAGTTTCGGTAGTCTCCATCGGCCGGGCTGATTCACATTCCACGACATTTCGACCATGGTTATTTTGCCGAATTTGCCCGATTTTATATACTCGTTGGCTGCAATGTAATTATTCCCGCTCCGGCGTTGTGAACCAATCTGTATGATTCGTCCCGAATTTTCAAAAGCTGCAAGCACCTGCCGGGCATCTTCCATGGTTTCGGCAAACGGTTTTTCAACATAGGCATCGCAACCAGCTTTTATTGCTTCGACGGTGTGAAGTGCATGTGCAAAGTCGGGTGTGCTTATAATTACTGCATCCACCATGTTTTTTGCATACAATTCTTCATTGTTTCGGGTTGTGATAATTTTTTTCTGGTAATTCTTTTCGAAATACGCCACGGCTTCGTCACGACGGCGGCTCCATAAATCCGATACTGCCACGATTTCGAAATTCAACTCATCGGCTACGCTCATGAAAGCGGGTATCAAGGTATCCTTGGCACGGTTCGAAAACCCAATAAGGCCAACACGTATTTTATCGTTGGCTCCGATCGGGTTTCGGAATAAGGGAGAACCCATTATCGATTCACTTAATGCAAAACCAATTGTTCCTATTCCGGCTTTTTTTATAAAATCTCTTCTTGAATTTTCCATTTTCGGATGTTTTTATGTTTAAAGCACCAAAAGGTATAACTACTAAAATCAGTACTTATTAGCGGTTGTTTTTAATCTTGATTCACTTAAAATGTACGAATTACAAATTACGACTTACGATATTTTTTCAGCGAGTTAAACTTGTCAATCGTAATTCGTACATCGTAAATAAAATTAAAACTTGACTCAACTGACAGCCTCTCACTAATTATTTAAATTTTCTTTCCGCCTGAACTTTCCATAGAGTGAATCTACAACTCCCTTATTTTCAAACTTCTGAACGACACTTTATTGCCATGATCCTGCAAAAGGATACGACCTTTATCTGCTTCCCCGAAACCGGGCCAGACTTTGTATTTGCTTGCAGCTACCAGTTCACGAAATTCCTTGCTTCCCCTTTCGTATTCCAGAACTTTCATTCCGTTCAACCAGTGTTCCACATGGTTGTTTTTCGATACGATACGTGCACTATTCCATTCTCCTATAGGGTTTACCCTTTTGTTTTTTGCAGTAATTAGATCATAAAGCGACGACATGGTTCGGTTCCCATCGCGGCCCAACTTGGCATCAGGGTGATTTTTATCATCTAAAATCTGGTATTCGGGTCCGATAGCTGAACCCTGGTTGTTTTCTTTTTCAGTAACAAAATATTTAATCCCGCTGTTGGCACCTTCGGTAATTTTGAAATCGGCAACGAGTTCAAAATCCGAAAACTCTTCAATGCTTACTATATCGCCGCCATTGGCCGATTCGGTACCACCGGATGGGAGAACGACGAGTTCACCATCCTTTACTTCCCAACCTTTTTCAGGGAAAATTTCCTTGTAAGCTCCTCTCCAACCCTTTGTCGATTTACCATCGAACAGCAGTTTCCAGCCGTTTTTCTTTTCATAATCCGAAAGAGTATTAGGGATAAAATTAAGCTGCGCAATCTCTTTTGTCACCTCTTTCCGGTTTTTAGCCAGGTCCTTCGTCAGTATCCGGATATTTTTCCATTTCACCTGGGTTCCAAGGGTCCAGGGTTTTTCACTGGCTTTGATACTGTGAACCTGCAGTGCAATAAAACCTGATCCAACCGCATCATCAATAATATCGGCTGTAGGAATATCGTTAACCCAGGTTTTAATGCTATTTCCAATGGCTTCGATGCGGTATTTATTCCATTGCCCGTTTTTAAACGCAGGTTTTGCTTCGGTGTTCGACTCCAGCGTATAAAGCCAGCCGCGGGCTTGTTCGTCGTATATACCGCCGCTCCAGCCACGCTTCGACGGGTCGATTTCAACCTGGTAGCCGTGAACAACCCCGTTTCGATATTCAGGTATGCTAAGGCTACGGATTTGTATGCCGGAATTCATTGACGTATCGACAAACAATTCCAGTTCGAGAATAAAATCGCCGTATTCTTTAACTGTACAAAGGAATGAATTTGGCGAATCCGGGACAGTTTCGCCCACAATTACGCCGTCAACAACCGTGTACTTTGCATTTCCACCCTTTTGTACCCAGCCATCAAGGTTTTTATTATTAAATAAATTTTCCCATTCATGGCTATTTTGCGCCAAAACGGGAAAGAAAGATAGCATGATCATGTAAATAAGCAGGTTTTTTTTCATGGTAAGGTTTTTACTTGTGGTTCATTACTTTATCAGCGAAACAGGACCCCATATTCCAATTGGAAATGCATCCGTTTCCTCTTAGAATGCTATTTAAATTCGGCGTCGTGTGCAATGCGTAATTCATTCATCATTTGGGGAACTAGGACGAATGGATCGTAGGTTTTTTGTCTGCCGGCGAGTTTCAGGGTTTCAACAGGTAAATAGCCGCGGTAGCCACTTTTACTGATGATTTTCATAAGACGTGGGAAATCAGTTCTCACTTCACTTTTGTTGCCAAAAACACTTTCTTTTACCTGCCAATTTACCGTATAAGGAATTACAGCCTCAATATCGGCATACGGATCCTCCACTTTAAAGTTCCCTGTATCCAGAATAATTCCCGCCCATTCAGAATTTACAGCTTTTACGATTTTTATGCACTGACCGGCAGTTTGAAGCATGTCGCCATGGTTTTGAATGCCGATTATCACCCCGTATTTTTCGCCATATACAGCGCATTCTTTAAAACAATCGACCATCCATCCGGCAACGGTATCCCATTTGTTCTCGTACCCCGGCGGGATTGCACCAGCAAACAGGCGTATTACCGGAGCGCCCAGTTTGGCTGCTACCACTATCCATTTTTTAGCCAGTTCAACATCTGCAGCACGAACCTTCGGATCGGGTGAAGCGAAATTATTGCGGATACCAGTGCCGCTTATATCAATCCCCAACCTGAAAGCTTTTTGTTTAAACCTGAATATATACTCATCTGATGGCACTTCGGGATAGCCCGGGAAATAATATCCGGTAGCATCGAGAGCTTCGATGTTTTGAGAAGCGCACCAATCCAGAAGATCCAGCAAGCTAAATGCAGGATATTTATCTGTATTATCCTTTCCGGTCAATACATCGTTGAACGAATATGCATTGAGTGAAAATTTTACATGAGCACCGGGTTTTCCGGTTTTTTCATCCTGTGCATAAAGTGGGTTCATTAACACTCCGCCAAGCAGGATAACAAGCAGTGTATGCAGTTGTAATACCTTCATAGTTTTTTTCGAGGATAGCGTTTAAATTCAGTTAAATGTTATGATTTCATTTTACCTTAAGGTCAGATAGTGGGATGGAAGCTTTTATTCCTGTTCCAGAGAATAAACCAGCCCAGTAATGGCAACGGTTGTTGCTTCAACGTTTCTCCGAATCCTAGCCAGTTGCAGCGAAAAGCAGTTTTCATAGTAGGTTAAACATTTAATTTGTTGGATGTATTAAAATCTGTTTCCAAATCCAGCCAGAGTGAGGAACCGGAACCAGGAATTAGATACCCCTCAGCCTGCCACGTGAATATATGCAGGGCAAGCTTTAGGGTATTACTCCAATTATCAAATTGATTTATTCATCGGTTTAAGGTCATCATCCAGCGGAATCATTTTTGGCATCAGAAGTTGCACTATTCCCAAAACAATCAGGTAAAGGGTTCCTGCAATAAGGAATGCATAAAAATAGCCTTCTTTGCCCTGTGCATCAAGTATGGATCCCAAACTGAAGTCTGCAAGAATTCCAGCTACTGCTCCGATCATTCCCCCGATTCCTACCACTGAGGCAGTGGCTTTCTTTGGGAAAATATCGCTCACGAAAGTAAATACGTTTGCTGACCAGGCCTGGTGTCCGGCAGCTGCAATACCAATCAGGACAATAGCAATCCATTGGTTATCCGTTTTTGTGGCAAATGAAACCGGAAGAATAATAACACCGCAAATCAGCATAGTTATTTTACGTGAGAAATTGATACTCCTGCCACTTTTTATCAATGCTGATGACAGATATCCTCCAAAGATGCTTCCAAAATCGGCAAGTACATAAATTATAATCAGCGGTAATGCTAATGTTTTAATATTTATACCAAACTGATCAAACAGGAATTTCCCACCCCAGAATAAATAGAACCACCAAACAGCGTCAAGAATCTTTGTAAGGCTGAATACCCATGTTTGTTTCAGCGGCAATACTTTAATCCAGGGGATTTTTTCTTTTGTTTCAACTTCTGAATCACTTAGAATATATTCAAGTTCAGTTTTGGATAATTTTTGATTTTCCTCAGGTCGCTTGTAAATTTTCAACCACATATACAACCATAATCCCGATAAAACTCCAGTGATAAGGAATGGATATCTCCACCCATCGCCATTCTCAGCAACTACGAGCATTACCACTATTGGTGCAAGAATTGCCCCTACACTGGTTGCAGCATTAAAAATTCCTGTTGCAAAAGCACGCTCTTTTTTGGGGAACCATTCTGCGACAGTTTTGATGCTTGCCGGAAAGTTACCCGATTCGCCAAACCCGAGTCCGAACCTTGCAAGTATAAATCCAGGTAACGCAAAACCTTTGGAAATGGTAGCGTGCAACATTCCAAAAATACTCCATATTAAAATGGAAAGGGAAAATCCTTTTTTGGTGCCAAGCCTGTCGATAAGGCTACCCATAATCAGGAGCCCGATAGCATATGCTGCTTTGAAGGACATGTTAACCAAAGCATAGTCTTTGTTGGTCCATTCAAATAATTCCATCAGTTTTGGAGCCATAACCCCTAGTAAACTCCGATCGAAATAGTTAATGGTTAATGCGAAGAAAAGCATTGCTAATATCCGCCAGCGGTAGTTACCGGATTTTGCTGTGGGTTGCAGGGGTTTATTCATTTTGGTCAGGGATTTGGGTTATAAGGGTTTCTTTTCTATGGTTCAAATGTTCAATGCTGCGCGTTCAAGGTTCAATGGCTCGTGTGATCCCTTGTTCAAATATTCGTTTGTTCGCTTGTTCAATTGTTCGTTTGTTCAATTGTTCAATTGTTCGATTGTTTGTTTGTTTGATCAATTATTCGTCTGTCCAACTATCAATAATATCATTCCCAAATCCTCACATCCCCAAATCTCCACATTTTCAAATTTTCAAATTTCCACATTCCAAAATGGAAAATAATTCCTTGCATTGTGATAACATATATTAGAAACCATTTTTCCGACCATTTCCATATCATCAGGAATTTCACCTTTTGCCATTTCATTGCCTAAGATATTGCACAGGTTTCGACGAAAGTACTCGTGGCGCGGGAACGAAAGGAAGCTCCTCGAATCAGTCAACATGCCAACAAACCTGCTAAGTAAGCCTAATGATGACAAAACATCAATATGTCGTTCAATGCCTGATTTCTGATCGAGAAACCACCAGGCGGCTCCCCATTGGATTTTTCCGGGAGTTGATCCATCCTGGAAATTGCCTATCATAGTGGCATATACTTCATTATCAGCGGGATTAAGGTTATACAGGATGGTCTTTGCCAGTTTATTATCCTTGTTCAGGCTATCGAGAAAAGATGCCATGCTTTGTGCTACAGGTAAATCACCGATGGAATCGAAACCTGTATCCGGCCCAATTTTATTTAACATGGAAGTATTATTGTTCCTCAAAGGCCCGACATGGAATTGCTGAACCCAGCCTGCTTCCTGATCCATTACCGAGAAATAGTAGAGCATGGCCGATTTGAATTTTCGAATCTGGTCTGCATTCGGGTCTTTTCCTCCCTGAACTTTATCAAATATCATCCTGATTTCACTATCATTGAACTTTTCGGCATAAAAAGTATCCAGCCCATGGTCGGATAAACGGCAACCATTTTTATGAAAATATTCATGTCTGAGGCGAAGGGCAGAAATCAGATCGCTGAACTGGGAAATGCTAACTCCCGAAGATGCTTCTAATTTTGCAATATATTCATTGTACATCTCAGCATTTTCGATAGACATAGCCTTATCGGGACGCCATGCAGGAATTACTTTGATTTCGAAGCCATCATTTCTGATTTTTTGGTGGTGTTCAAGTGAGTCAACAGGATCATCGGTTGTACAAACCAGTTCTACATTCATTTTGCGAAGCAGGTTCCTGACTGAGAATTCCTTTGTGCGAAGTTTGGCGGATACTTCTAAGTAAATTTCCTCTGCAGTTTCAGCATTTAACAATTTAGTGATTCCGAAATAGCGCTGTAACTCAAGATGTGTCCAGTGAAAAAGTGGGTTGCGCAAAGTGTTGGGGACAGTTTCGGCCCACTTCAAAAATTTATCGTAATCCGACGCATTACCACTACAAAACTCTTCGCCAATTCCATTGGTCCGCATGGCCCGCCATTTATAATGATCACCATACAGCCATGCCTGAGTTATATTTTCGAATTGTGCATCCTCTGCAATGTCTTTCGGATTTAGATGGCAATGGTAATCAATAATGGGTAGATTTTTTGCGAATTTATTATACAATTCGGTAGCCTGATTGTTGTAAAGCAGAAAATCCTTGTCCATAAATGCTTTCATGTTTTTTTGATTAGGTTTTGTTTAAAGTGTGCTGAAAGACGAGTCTGGTACGGATTGAATTTCGGAACCGATGAACCAACTGGTATTCAGATTTTGGAATAGTTACACATTATACGTTGACGACGAAGTATCGCCTCCACGCCCGGTCCAGTTGGTGTGAAAGAATTTGCCACGGGGTTGATCGAACCGTTCGTAGGTGTGGGCACCAAAATAGTCGCGTTGCGCCTGTAACAGGTTTGCAGGGAGGTATTCGGCTCGGTAACCGTCGAAGTAATTCAGGGCAGTTGATAATGTCGGGATTGGAATCCCATTGAGCTGGGCGGTAGCTACAACCTGTCGCCATCCGTTTTGCGACTTTTCGATTGTTTCAGTGAAGAAAGGATCAAGCAAGAGGTTTGCCAACTCAGGGTTACGGTCGAATGCATCTTTTATTTTATTCAGGAATACAGAGCGGATAATGCAGCCACCGCGCCAAAGTAAAGCGATTCCACCATAATTCAGATCCCATTTATACTCTTCGGCGGCAGCACGCATCAGACTGTAGCCTTGAGCATAGGATATTATTTTAGATGCATACACTGCCTGTTTCAGATTTCCTATAAACTGAGTTTTGTCGCCGGTAAATAATGGTTTCGGACCAGATAGAATTTTCGAAGCAGCAACACGTTCGTCTTTGATAGCCGATAAACAACGTGAAAATACAGATTCGCCAATAAGAGTGAGCGGAATACCCAGATCAAGCGCTGTGACGGCAGTCCATTTTCCGGTCCCTTTCTGGCCAGCGGTATCCACAATTTTATCGATAAGCGGTAAGCCATCAGCATCTTTAACTGCCAGTATGTCGCGGGTTATTTCAATCAGGTAGCTGTCTAATTCTCCTTCATTCCATTCCTTAAAGACTTTGTGCATTTCATCGGCTGACATTCCGAGAAGATCCCGCATGATTTGATACGCCTCGCAAATAAGCTGCATATCACCGTATTCAATGCCATTATGAACCATTTTTACAAAGTGACCGGCACCATTTTCGCCAACCCAGTCGCAACAAGGTGTGCCATTATCAACTTTGGCTGAAATAGCCTGAAAAATTGGTTTTACAAATGGCCATGCAGCCTTTGAACCTCCCGGCATAATCGAAGGACCCAACAAAGCTCCTTCTTCACCACCTGAAACACCGGTTCCAATATACAGAAGCCCTTTACTTTCAACATATTTTGTACGGCGATCGGTATCGGTAAATAGAGTATTGCCTCCATCGATAATGATATCTCCTGTTTCCAGATATGGCAAAAGCAAATCAATAAAATCATCTACCGCTTTACCCGCTTTAACCATTAGCATTACTTTTCTTGGGCGCTCCAGTTTTTTGACCAATTCCTCAATGGAGTGAGTCCCAATTATATTTTTCCCTTTGCCACGTCCATTTACAAAGTTATCTACCTTGTCGGTCGAGCGGTTGAAAACGGTCACTGTAAAGCCTTTGCTTTCCATATTCAAAACCAGGTTCTCTCCCATTACAGCGAGTCCAACCAATCCAATGTCTGCTAATTTTTCCATATTAATTTGTGGTTTTATTAATTTTTACAACATTTTTTTTCTTAGAAGCCAGTTTCAGACACCCGTTGGGCGTTAAGCCCAACTGTAAATCCGTGTCAGACACCCGTTGGGTGTTAAGCCCAGCTGGAAATCCGTGTCAGACACCCGTTGGGTGTGCAGACACTAAAAGCGGTTTTTCCATGCCCATAATCCAAGAGCCGGATTGGAGATAAAAAATATTTTTTCTCCATCAACCATGTTAAATCCGTCCTTGAGCTTTTCAGGATTATATTTTTTCATCATTTCATCCAGATCGCCATAGCTGAAATTTACGCTTTCAATTTCTTCACGGGTAAGCTTTCCAGGACAATAGGTAACTTTGAACCTGTTTTCGTGTGAGCCATGGATAAGATGGGCGGCTGCACTCAGGTTTTCACGCAATTCAAGGTTGTTCTTAACCAAAGCCAGTATTTCGGGGGTTGTTAAATAGCCGTACTTTCGGATTAACCGGTCAATTTCCTTGTCTTCTCCAAATTCCTTCAATCCGGGAGCGAGAACAATCAGTTCCCCGTTATTGGCTAGAGCCATGCGCGTTCGATAAATACTTTTGTTTCCTAACCAGGTACTTTTAAACTCAGAAGGATCGAGGTAAACAACAACTTTCTCAAGCGGTTCATCAAGCAATTCGAAGTTCACCTTCAGCGATAATTCAGCGGCTCTATTAAAGCATTCACTGTCATTGCCAATAAAAAGTCCCTTAACAGCCATTTTGCCATTTTCGTTGCGACCAACTACGGTGTGCGCATAAACTATGGGCAGGTGTGTTGCAAATTGTTCGGAAGCGTAATTGAGGACTTTCCGTACCGGGTTATCTGCCCGTCCCATAATCCGTTCCATGCCGTAAGCTGCTCCAAGGAAATGGCTTTTATTTATTCCTTCTTTACCACCTGTACCGACAAATATGTTCTTATTATAATTGGCCATGCCAATCACTTCGTGAGGTACTACCTGACCGATAGATAAGATCAGATCGAAATTTCCCTCCACAAGTAGTTTGTTCACCTGTGCGGGCCATGAAAAATCCACCTGATTTTCTGAAACTTGCTGAACAAATTCAGCCGGAACTTCACCAAGAGTAACAATATCTGTCCTCCAGTTATGGACACGGAAAAGGGAATGGGGAATTTTACCAAACATTGTTGTGAGCTCCGTTTCCGACATGGCAACATGTGTACCCAGTGCGGGCAGAATATCAGTGACAGCATCGCCATAATATTCCCAAACCATTTCGGCCAGGATGCCAGCCTGTGAATGGAACCGTGTGAAATCGGGTGGCACTATCAGCACTTTCCGCTTCGGGCCTAACTTATCCAAGGCTTCATAAAGCCCTATTCTAAGTTCTTCGTTACTCATTTCGGTAGCAACAGAACCCTGGTCGTAATAGATCATATTTTAATGATTTTCAGCATTTATTGTCCAAATTTTTTTATCAGATAAATCTGGTATTACCTTTTCACCCTTGCATTCCCTTGCCAGATACTCCATACCATATCTTCGTCAGCAGGCTGGGCATAATCGGTTAAGAATGTTGTTGCCAGTGCACCGCTTGCCCAGCCAAATTGCATGCACTTTTCAGGAGTCCATTCTTTAAGGATGCCGTAAAGCAATCCGCCAACAAATCCATCGCCTCCGCCAATACGGTCGAGTACGTTAATCTCCCGTGGTTCAATCACATGCCAATTTTCGCCTTCGAGCATGATGGAACCCCAAAGGTGTTTGTTGGTGCTGATTACCTGCCGTAATGTTGTTGCAAAAACTGAAGCATCGGGAAATGCAATTTTTACCCGCTGAATCATCTTCTTGAAACTTTCAATCTTTGAATCAATATCTTTTCCTCCGGCTTCAGGCCCTTCAATGCCAAGGCAAAGTTGGAAATCCTCCTCATTCCCAACTAATATATCGGATACCGAAGCAATTTCAATAAAGATATCATGCAATTCTTTTTCACGGCCTTTCCAGAACGAAGCCCGGTAGTTCAGATCGAAAGAAATTCGGGTGCCGGCCTTTTTAGCAGCACGGGCCAATTCGAGGCAAAAAGTGCTGGTTTCGGGCGACAAGGCAGCAATAAGGCCCGAAAGGTGCATAATCTGTACGCCTTCCTTTACGAAAATTCGTTCCAGGTCAAAATCCTGTACATTTAATGTGCGGCCAACTTCGCCTGCACGGTCGTTCTGCACCCGCGGACCGCGCGAACCGAAACCACTATCGGCAATATTGAACTGGTGACGGTAACCCCATGGATCGCCCTGTTCAATGTCTTTTCCTTCAAACGACATACGTCTGCCGGCCAGGTTACTTTTAATAAACTGAGCTATCGGACTGGCTTTCACGAAAGTAGTGAGTACTTTAACTGGTAAACCAAGATATGCCGGAATACTGGCAACATTGGTTTCGGCACTGGTAGCCTGCATTTTAAATGTATCGCTGCTATGGACTGGCTGCCCGTTTACAGGTGTTATCCGCACGCCCATGCTGGTTGGAACCAAAAGTGACCAAGTGAAATCTTTTTTAAGTTTTATGCCCATGATATTATGATGTTGATTTAAACTAACAAATTTGTATCGCTAAACTCCACCGTAGGCACTATAACCACCATCGACAGGAAGAATGATACCTGTAATAAATCCCGAAAGGTCGGAGAGCAAGAAAAGTGTGGCACCTTGCAAATCCTCAGGTTTCCCGTATTTGCCAACCGGAGTGTTTGATATAATTTTCAAACCACGTGGTGTTGGTGCGCCGGTTTTTTCATCGGTAAGCAAAAAGCGATTCTGGTTGGTGAGGAAAAATCCAGGAGCGATGGCGTTAACGCGAATACCGGTTTTGGCCAGGTGAACCGCCAACCATTGGGTAAAGTTATTCACTGAAGCTTTTGCCGCTGAATAAGCAGGAATTTTTGTGAGGGGCCGGAACGAATTCATGGACGAAATATTCAGGATTACCCCTTTCCCTTTTTGTAGCATATCTGTTGCAAACACCATGCTTGGAAGGAGGGTACCGTTGAAATTCAGGGCAAAAACTTTGTCGAAACCATCCATTTCGAGACCAAAGAATGATTTTTCCAGATCGTTGATGTCGGTAAGTTGTTCAATCTGGGTTGTAGCTTTGGGTGAATTGCCACCCGCACCGTTAATCAGTATGTCTATTGCCCCAAGTTTTTCATTAATTATTTTCTTGGCATCAATAAGCGATTGTTTGTCGAGTACATTGGCTTCAACCCCAATGCAAACAATGTTATACTTTTCTGAAAGTCGGCTAGCAGAGTCTTCTGCAGCTTCCTTATTAATGTCGATGATGGCAGTTTTTATGCCCGTAGAAGCCATTGCTTCACATACCGCATAGCCAATAACCCCGGCGCCACCGGTAATTACGGCCACTTTTCCTTTCAGGTCCGAAAAATCAAAAGTCATTTTACAAATATTATTTTCGTTAGCAATTTGTTGTAGTTATGCGATTAAGCCGGAGCTTAAATCTTGAAGTTTTTGTAATATTCTATATTCTCTTTCATGATTATGTCGATTGGGCTGAAGTTTAGCTTTTCGACAGTATGCTTCAGAAACAGGTGGTTAAAAAGCGCGAACACACTTTTATATCCCTGTTCTTCAGGTTTCTGGCAAATTAAAAACTGGATTATCCCTTTTTCAATGTATTCAATATTTTCCTGCAATAAATCGTATCCGATTAAAATTACATTTTTGATTTTATTCTTTTCGAAATAGCTGGCTACCAGGTGAACCCTGGAGTTTGCTACAAATAACCCTAAGGGTTTGTTGCTGCTTGCGAAAATGGCATCCAAAGATTCATCCAAAGCGGCAGGCGACGAAATATCAACATCCATCGAATGAAGGATTGCCTGATCAGAATTTTCTTCCGAAAAATAAGACACAAAACCCTTTTCACGCAAGTTTAAATGGTAAACAGGCGCTGATGGATTTAATGGCTTTACAATGTATATATGGCTGATTACCTGACTTATACTGAGGCTCATCAGCCTTGCGGCCAAATAACCACTTTGAGCTGAGTTTTGACCAAAATATGCCAGGTTTTCGCAGTTTTCGATAAACACATCAATAAAAACATAAGATAGTTCAAGTTGATCACACTTTTCGATCACCTTCAAGGAGGATTCATAAAAAACAGGGGCGAAGATGAAACCACTGGGATTTGATCCCAAAATTTGATTTGCTTTTTCTATGAAGCTGTTTTCGTTGCTGTAATCGAAAGTAGCAATCTGAAGCTCGAAGTTGAATTTTTTAATTTCGGCGGCGGCGGCCTTTATTCCAGCAAGAGGTTTTTCCCAGTAGGCATTGCTTTCAGGGTCGGGAATTAGGACGGAAATAGTATATTTAGTTTTGGAAGCCAGTGATTTAGCCAATAGATTAGGGGTGTATCCCAATTCCTCAATAATACTCAGCACCTGTTCGCGGGTTGATTTAGCTACATCGCCACGGTTATGCAACACACGATCCACGGTGCCAATGGAAACATTTGCCTGTTTGGCAATGTCCTTTATACCAATTTTTAGTGCCGTTTCCTTTTTCAATGTTTGACGGATTTGTTGGACGCAATGAATTTCCGTTAACGTACACGGCAAATATATGAACATTTTTTAAAATACCGTTAACGTTAACGGAAAATATTTTTAAACCCACAAAAACGCATTACATTTGCAGTTAAAATGTGGTTGGGTAAGCCGCAAGATTTTTATCCCCTCCATTTACAGCATCAAAACCAGATAAAAGTTCCCTTTAACTCTCATTAACCAAAAACAATATTGTGGACACAGCAACAATTCCTTCAAAATCATTCCGATACAACGCATTAATAACCGATATAGCAGCCTTGGTTTTTGTTGGCCTGGTTCCAGCGGCATCGCATTTGTTTAAAATCCCGGTTTATTATATCGAACCCATGCGCATAATGCTGGTATTGGCATTGCTATATTCTTCGCGGTGGAATGCTTATGCACTGGCCATTGTGTTGCCTTTATTTTCATTCCTGGTTTCAGGGCATCCTGCGCCAATAAAAATGATGATCATAATGGCAGAACTCTTAGTTAATGCTTGGCTATTTCTTTATTTCTACAAAAAATTCGAAAAACCATTCCTGAGTGCTTTTGGTTCCATTCTCATCAGCAAAGTGTTCTGTTATGCCATGTACTTTGTAGTGTTTTCGATGGCATTTGTAAAAGCCGAGGCACAAACGGCATTTTTAATCGCTCAGTTGACATTGACGATTTTATTAAGTGGAGTGGTATGGTTTATCAATTATCGAAGGAAATCAAGGGCTGTATAGTTGATAGAAAACCAAATATTGTATCTGTTCAGTGCCTAAAGTTACGAGTGTTTAAAGTTCAATAATAATTTTAATTGCTTTATTAACCAAGTACTTAGCATTTAAAAGTTTGTACGAATTGGAGATTACTGTTAGCGCCATTTTTCTGAATTATGAAGATTAAAAGGTTCGAGGCATTAACTTTAGGCACTTTAAGTACTTTAGGCACTTTAAGTACTCTTCGATCATTAAAATTTCTGTTGGCCGAACAAGTACAATAAATTATTTGCCATACCTATCACTCGTAGGAGTATATAATAAGTTTGTTTGCCTATACCTATCACTCTTAAGTAGTTATATACAAAAATATGCGACTTTCGCGTGTTTGCTTTCGACAACAAAATACTGGATTTGGCATAAATAACAATTGCCTATCCTGTTAAGCCTTATCTTTGCACCCGAATTAAAAACAAGAAAAATGGCTCTATCAACTCGTGGAATGAAAATTGGAATACTCACCGCCGGCGGCGATTGCCCAGGGATAAATGCTGCCATACGTGGAGTTGGTAAAACCGCTATTACCGAGTATGGGATGAAAGTAATCGGCATTTCATCAGGTTTCCGTGGTTTGATTGAGAAGGATTACATCGAACTGGAAGAAAACCAGCTTTCGGGTATGCTAACCCTGGGTGGCACGGTTTTAGGCACTTCGCGCGATAAACCTTTCAAAAATGACCCTGCAACAGGTGTAAATGTATCGAAAATAATAAAGAAAAACTATAAGGAAATCGGTTTGGATGCCTTGGTGGTGATTGGCGGCAACGGCACACAAAAAACAGCATCAAAACTTGCTGCCGAAGGCTTGAATATTATTGGTTTGCCAAAAACCATCGATAACGATGTGTATGGCACAGATGTTACGTTTGGGTTCGACACAGCGGTAAGTATTGCCACCGAGGCTATCGACAGGCTACACTCAACCGCAAATTCGCATAAGCGCATCATGATCATCGAACTGATGGGTCACCATGCCGGTTGGATTTCGCTGTATTCGGGCGTTGCCGGCGGGGGCGACATAATCCTTATACCCGAAATACCTTATGATTTAGACATTGTAGCTCGCCACCTCGAAAAGCGGGCCAAGAACAAAAAGCCATATTCCATTGTGGTTGTGGCTGAGGGTATTGCAAAGCCAAAAGGCGTTTCGGCAGCCTCATTCATTTCGCAATCCATACGCGAAAGGACCGGCCTCGAAACCCGCGAAACCATACTTGGTTACGTGCAGCGCGGTGGTTCGCCCACAGCCATGGATCGCATACTTGCCACCCGCTATGGTGCCCACGCCGTTGAACTTATTGCCGAAGGCAAATTCGGGCTTATGGTGTGCAAAGATGGCGAAACCATTACGTCAGTGCCATTGGAACAGGTTGGCGGAAAGCTTAAACTCGTACCACCCGATCATTCCATTATAAAAAAATCACGCAAAATGGGAATTTGTTTTGGGGATGTGAAGTAGGGATGTGGGATGTGGGATTGGCGATGGCGGATTGCCCCTAATCCCCAAAACCCAAACCCAAAAACCTCTCTTTAAGATTGCGGATTGCAGATTGCAGATTGCCCCTAATCCCCAAAACCCAAACCCTAAAACCTCTCTTTAAGATTACGGATTGGCGATTGCGGATTGCGGATTGCCCCAAACCCCAACACCAAAAACCTCCCCAAAAGGATTGCAGATTGGCCCTAATCCCTAAAACCCAACCCAAAAAAACATTATAAAGCCCTGAAAGGGCGAAATATGACCAGCCGTGGGTGCAGCCCACGGCTGAAGGAATGAAATATCCATTTTTACAATCCATGGATGAAAGAATGTAATTTCCCCATCAATATATGCAGCCATCCGAACATATCAACCTAAAAAGCTATTTCCCCTCCATTTTACAGTATATTTACCTGTTTTCGTCCCTTTACAATTCCTAATGTTATTTTTAAGCCGCTAATCCACACCTTTTTTTATCCAAACCCTATATTTTTCTTTCTGATTTATACTTAATTACTAATTTTACAAACTTATTTCTGCCAATGGGATTTCAACCAAACGGGATAGCCATTTGCTAAGAAACCGGCAAGCGAACATGATAATAACTTTATCATGGCCAACATACGGATTGCTGCCATTACCATACCACGGATATTATGTTAAAACCTGCTTTGGAAGCACAATTCCAAGGAGACTTTAAAAATAGGAAAACCCGAATGAGAAAAACATTACTGATATTTCTCCCCATATTTTTTGCTGCGTTTTCGCTGAAAGCCCAGGAAATTGTTGGCTCCAACGATACTACCATTTGCCATGGCAGCCCTGCTGAATTACATGCCTCACTAATAAATGGGAGTTATGGAACATCAAGTTATTCGTTTGAGACGTATGCTTACACACCCGAAGCGTTTACTGGAGGAACCCATGTTGCCTTTATTGGTGATCACGACGACAAAGTTTCTGGCCCGTTTAATATTGGGTTCAACTTTTGTTTTTTCAATCAAACCTATACCCAATTTTGTGTTGGCTCAAATGGATGGGTGGGTTTTACATATAACACGAACTGGACTGCTTACAATGCTGAACTACTTCCAAATGCTGTCGGTGGGACACCACAGAATTGCATATTTGCCCCATGGCTCGATTGGTGGCCTGATAATCCAACAAATCCAACCTCTGGTGAACAGAACGTTTTTTATTATACAACCGGTACCGCCCCTAATAGAAAATTGGTTGTTTATTGGAAGAATTGCTCAATGTTTAATAACTCTTGTCAGAATGATCCCGAAAAATATGGCACATTTCAAATTGTATTGAATGAGCAAAGCAGTGTAATTGATAACCATATCCAATATAAACCGATTTGTCAGAATGAAGTGGCCACCCAAGGAGTACAGAATTTGGGCGGAACCCAAGCATTTATTGCTACGGGTAGAAACCAAACAGTGTGGTCTGCTCAAAACGAAAGCACCCGTTTTGTCCCCAGCGGAATAAAGTGGTACACAGGCGGTTATCCCGGAGGAACAGTTGTTGGATATGGTGCCGTGCTGAATGTTTCCCCATCTGTTACAACAACCTACACTGTAGTGGTCGAAACTTGTGCCGGCGGTGGTGCAATTACCAAGAATATTACAGTTACTGTAATACCACTGCCAACCGCCGATGCTGGTCCTAATATTGTAACTTGTATGCCGGGCACTGGTGCAGCCATTACCAGCACCGCAACCAATTATAGCACTGTTGCTTGGTCAACTTCTTCTACCACTGGCGGATATTTCAATAACCCCAATACGCTTAACACAATTTACTATCCATCCCTGCCCGATATCGTTGCGGGTTCGGTTACTTTAACGTTAACAGCAACAGGTGCGCCGGGTTGCAACGCATTTGCCACAAGTTCGATGACACTTTCTGCCGCTCCTTATCCTATTGCCCTGGCAGGCATTGATGGTAGTGTTTGCTCAAATAGCAGTTATTCGTTGAATGGTTCTGCGTCTGGTTCCGGACTTACGGTTTGGACCAAATCAGGCGATGGCGGTTTTTTAAACCCAAACAGTCCGATTACACTATACACACCTGGCCCTAACGATATTTTAAACGGAGAAGTTGACCTTTACATAACCTCCAACGGATCAGGCCCATGTACTGGGTTTTCGGATGCAGATACAATTCACCTTACTGTTATTCATACCCCATCGGTCTTTGCCGGCGATGATTTTCAGCATTGTGTTGGAACCGATGTTACCTTAAGCGGGGCAACTGCCGATTATTATCAGTCGGTGCATTGGTCAACTTCGGGAACAGGAACTTTTGTGGATTCAACCCTTGTACATGCGGTTTATCGTCCAAGCGCTGCCGATATTTTGGGCAAAACGGTTGACCTTACTTTGCATATAGTGCCTACTTCGCCATGCGTAGCCATTTCGGACCATGTTCAGGTTACTTTGGTACGACCACCAACCGCAAATGCAGGACCATCATCGGATGCCATCTGCGCATCAGGTTTTTACACCTTATCAGCATCGGACACAACCCAAAGCCCGGGAATTGTTTGGACAAGTTCTGGCACAGGCACATTTAGCGATGGCCTTGCGCTGCACCCGGTTTACACACCATCCACCGATGACACACTTGCTGGAACAGTAACGCTAACGCTCACGGCCTCAAGCAATGCGCCATGCAGCGTGGCCGTTGATGATTTAGTTTTATCCATCAACCCATTGCCGGTGCCAACTGCGTTTGGGCCTCCTTCGGTTTGCCTCAATTCAACGGGTAAAGTTTACCTTTCGCAATCCGGAATGAACGGTTATTCGTGGGAAACTTCATCGGGTGGCATTATTACCGCTGGGGGGACGCCAACCGCCGATACGGCTATGGTAACATGGAATACGGTTGGACCGCAATTCGTAAAAATAAATTACAGCAATGCTTATGGATGTTCGGCGGTAGCGGCAACCCAATTCCCTGTTATGGTTAACCCATTGCCAAACCCTAATGTTTATGGAAATAAATCGGTTTGTCTCAATACCAGCCATATCTATTTTACCGAAGAAGGCATGACCGACTACGAATGGAACCTTTCGCCTGGTGGCACCATAACGGCGGGAGTTGGGAACGACACCATAACGGTGCTTTGGTCGGGCGATGGTATTCAGATGGTAAATGTTAATTATGCCGATGCCAATGGATGCAGGGCAGAAAACCCTACCTATTCCGATATTACGGTTCAAGCTTTGCCCGAACCAATTTTGGGTGGGCCGTCGCCCGTTTGTTTCAATTCCATTGATAACGAATATTCAACCGATGGCGCTATGACCGACTATATTTGGAATGTTACAGGTGGCACCATAACCTCGGGCGGGATTGGGACAAGCAACAAAGCAACCGTTCATTGGGATGGTGTGGGGCCTTATTCCGTAAGCGTAAACTACACCAACAGCGATGGATGTACAGCCGCATTGCCAACGGTTTATAATGTTACGGTAAATACTTTGCCAATCCCCGATTTAAGTGGCCCAAACCCGGTATGCTTTAACTCAGAAGGAAATGTTTACACCACAAATTCAGCAATGACGGGCTACATTTGGAATATTTCCGGTGGAACGATTTCGGAAGGAGGAACTTCGACCAGCAATACAGCAACTGTAAAATGGGATGGAACAGGGCCTCATTCCATAAATGTAAATTATACCGATAATAACGGATGTAAAGCTGCCGTAGCAAGCACCTACAACGTAACCGTCAACTCCTTGCCAATCCCTGCTTTGGGAGGAATAAATCCTGTATGTTTCAATTCATCCGGTAATATTTATACTACCGATGCAACAATGACAAACTACTTATGGAGCGTCAATGGAGGCACAATAACAGATGGGGGCAACACGAGCAGCAACACCGCAACTGTGAAATGGGATGGATCTGGTCCACATTCAATTCAGGTAAATTACACCAACAGCGATGGCTGCACAGCCCCTTTGCCCAGCATCTATAATGTAACCGTTAATCCTTTGCCTGTTCCCGCTTTGAGTGGGAATTCACCGGTTTGTTTCAATTCGTCAGGAAATGTTTACTCCACCGATGTAAATATGTCCAATTATTTATGGAGTATTTCGGGTGGTACGATTACATCCGATGGCACTTTAACCTCAAACACGGCAACAGTTACCTGGGACGGAACCGGCCCTTATTCGATACATGTAAACTATACCAATGGCGATGGTTGTACGGCAGCCTTGCCAAGTACCTTCCCGGTAACGGTAAACCCATTGCCAATACCAGCTTTGGGAGGCACAACCCCTGCTTGTTTTAACTCCACCAATAACGTTTATACTACCAATGCTTCCATGACCAATTATATCTGGGGAATTACAGGTGGGACGATAACTGATGGAGGCACATCCACAAGCAATACAGCAACCGTGAAATGGGATGGAACTGCGCCTCATGCCATTACGGTAAATTATACCAACGAGAATGGTTGTGTCGCTGCGCAGCCGAGCAATTTCAACGTAACAGTAAACCCATTGCCGATTCCGGCTTTAAGCGGACCAACACCTGCTTGCTTTAACTCATCAGGAAATATTTATACCACAGATGCCTCAAAGACCAATTATATTTGGAATATTTCGGGAGGAACGATCACAGGAGGTGGTACTTCAACCAGCAACACGGCAACAGTAAAATGGGATGGAACAGGTCCACATTCCATAAACGTAAATTATACCGATGCCAACCAATGTGTTGCGGCAGCCCCGAGTTCTTTTAACGTAACGGTTAATCCTTTACCAATTCCGGCTTTGAGTGGGACAACACCTGCTTGTTTTAATTCTTCAGGCAATGTTTATACCACCGATGAGCTTATGTCGAATTACGTTTGGGGAATTAGCGGAGGTACAATTATCGCAGGGGGAACCCTAACTTCCAACACAACAACTGTAAAATGGGATGGATCGGGTGTGCATTCCATAAATGTAAAATATACCGATGGCAATGGCTGTACGGCAGCTTCGGCAAGTGTTTTCAATGTTACGGTTAACCCTTTGCCTATACCTGCGCTGGGTGGGCCAAGTCCGGTTTGTTTTAATTCGGATGGGAATATTTATACCACCGATGCCGGTATGACAAATTATATCTGGAGCATTTCGGGAGGTACAATTACAACAGGAGGAACCGCAACAAGTAATACAGCAACAGTGAAATGGGATGGCGTTTCAGCCCACTCGATAAGTGTGGTTTACACTGATGCCAACGGATGTGTTGCTGCCAATCCATCGGTTTTCAATGTTGTTATCAACCCATTGCCAGTGCCAACAGTTTCAGGACCGGCAGTTGTTTGCGCCACATCCCCGGGCAATATTTATTCAACACAAACAAATAAAACGGACTACAATTGGATTGTTACACCTGGAGGGGTTATCACTTCAGGCATAAATTCAGCATCAGCTACGGTTACCTGGAATACTCCCGGCACCCATACAATTGTTGCAGTTTATAAGGATGCTAATGGTTGCCAGGGTATTTCGGCAGCTTATACGGTAACGGTTAACCCACTTCCCCAACCCGTAATTTCTGGTTTAACAACACCTTGCGAATCGGTGGTTGGAAATATTTACACTACAGCAGCAAATATGTCGGGTTACAATTGGGTTATTTCTTCTGGAGGGACAATTTCATCCGGACAAGGATCCAATACCATTTCTGTAAAATGGAGCACACCTGGTCCAAAAACGCTTTCGGTAACTTATACCGATTTGAATTCGTGTGGCACACAAACTCCTGGCAACCTGAACATTGATGTACATCCTTATCCCATTTCCAATGCAGGTGAAAATGGATATATTTGTAGCGATCAGCCTACTTACCAATTAAATGGCAGTGGTTTTTATTTTAACAGTTCTAAGGTTGATTGGGATTTTTATGGGCTTGGTTACCACAGCGATGGAAATTTAAACGATTCAACGGTTTTAAATCCAATATTTACTCCAAGCGGTTCCGATTTAACAGAAGTAAACAGGGTAGTAGCTTTTGTGCTTACCCTCGAAGGCACAGGAAGTTGTGCAGGTTTGACAAAAAAAGACACCATGCTGTTGCGTATTGACCCAACTCCGGTTGCCAATGCAGGGCCGGATGGGGAAATATGTGGTCAGCGCAACTACCAATTAACAGCTTCGGCATTATTTGAAAACGATATTATTTGGAAGACCAATGGGGACGGCACGTTTAACGATACAAGCGTTTTAAGCCCTATTTATAAACCAGGACCTGCCGACGTTGGTAAAAACATACAACTTTCGATGAACCTTGCAGGGTGCAAGGGTCTTGTAAATGCAAGTTCCATGTTGTTGACCGTGCATCCGGATCCAAGTGCAACCATGAGTGGTGTATCGGCAATCTGCGAAGGCGAATCCACAACCATTTCAATAGCATTTACGGGTACAGCACCTTGGGATGTTACCTATACCGATGGGAGTAATCCGGTTACGGTGAACGGAATAATGGTTTCGCCTTTTCAATTTGATGTTACCCCAACCTTGGCTTCATCTTGGTGGTTGACTGCCGCTAATGATAATTTCTGCGATTCCCCAGTTGACTCATTGCATGGGAGTGCGACAATTTCGGTCAATCCTCTACCGCGGGTTTTCAATGTTACGGGTAGCAATGGAGGATTTTATTGTGCTGGCGATACCGGTGTTTTGATTGGGATTGATAATTCCGAAATTGGAATGACCTACGAACTGCTGCGCAATAATTTGCCTTTCGGGAAAATACTTTCGGGAAATGGTGGGTCGCAGGATTTTGGATATTTTTCGACTCCGGGGCAATATTCAGTTTTGGCCAATAACCCAATTGCAAACTGCCTTATCATGATGAACGACACCATCACGGTGATAATGAATCCCATTCCCGTTACCGACTTTTCCACCAATCTGCCTTGCACCAGCGATACTACATATTTCACTTTATCAGGAGATTACCTTCCGCGCACCAGCACCTGGTTCTGGGATTTTGGCGATGGCACCTATGCCACCTACAGTGCGCCGTACAGCCCAATCCATGTCTATCCGACCTACAGCACCTACACCGTAACGCTCAGCGTTGTTGACACCAACGGCTGCCATTACACGGTAACCCATCCGGTAGAAGTCCTACCACACCCCAACGCCTTTTTCAGCACCAACACACCCAATTGCCTGGATGGCACCACCCATTTCACCGACCTGAGCGGCAACCCACCGGGGCAAGGCTACCTCGAACAATGGATCTGGACATTTGGCGATGGAACGCCCAACGACACCACCAATTTCCCCAACACCCCGAACATCAACCATACCTACACTTCGAGCGGCACCTATCCCGTTACCCTCACCGTGAGGAACAACCGGTGGTGCTCGTCCTTTTACCAATCCACCGTTACGGTTACCAACCGCCCCATAGCCGGTTTTGATTATTTCAGCAACTGCGAAGACCAGAACGCCCTTTTCACCGACAACTCCAACGAGAACCTGGGCGGCCAAATAACCGCCTGGGCCTGGGATTTTGGCGATCCCACCACCGGTGCCCTGAACACCAGCACCGAGCAAGACCCGAGCCATCTGTACACCGCCACAGGCGATTTCATCGTGAAGTTGATCGTCCATAACCTGAACGGCTGCCGCGACAGCATACAGGACACGGTGCATGTGAAAGCAGCCCCTCTTGCCAATTTCTTCAGCAGCGCCGGTTGCCAGAACAGCCCCACACAGTTTTTGGCCGACAGCACCCTCATGAACATTGATGCCACGGCTACCTACGCCTGGGACTTCGGCGATGGCGGCACTGCTTACAGCCGCAACAGCTACCATACCTACCTTGCTCCCGGCACCTATTCCGTAAAGCTCACCATCACCGATACCGCCGGTTGCGAAGGTTTTAAGATACTGCCCTTGACAGTCACCCCGCCGCCCACGGCACATTTCACCGCCACCACCGACAACTGCCAGGGGCAAACCGTCCCCTTTACTGACCTAAGTACCGCCAACAGCGGCTTCCTCACCACCTGGCACTGGGATTTTGGCGATGGGAACAACCAAACCATCCCTTTCCCACAGCCACCCAACACCAGCCATACCTATTCGGGCACGGGCATTTTCAACGTAACCCTCACGGTTACCAACAGC
>CAJAXK010000104.1 GCA_903946925.1 uncultured Bacteroidales bacterium
AATATATAAGGCACTATCTTTTGAAAGGGCTTAAAATCATCAGTCCCAATCAGGTGTGGGCCATAGATATAACCTATATCCCAATGGCCAAAGGGTTTATGTACCTAACAGCGATTATCGACCTTTATAGCCGGTTTATAGGTGGTTGGGGCGTATCCAATAGCCTTGCCGCAGAAAATACCTTGGATGTACTCAAACAGGCTATTGGCAAATATGGCCAGCCTGGGATCATCAATTCAGACCAGGGATCCCAGTTCACATGTCAATTTTGGACGGAATATGTTGAGAATGCAAAAATAGCAATCAGTATGGACAGTAAAGGGAGGGCATTGGACAACATCTACATCGAACGCTTCTGGCGTACGGTAAAGCAAGACTATGTGTATTTGCAACCTGCCACCAGCGGTATAGAACTATACAGGGGCTTAGAGGGTTTTATTGGCTATTATAACAACCAAAAGCCGCACCAAGGGATTGGAAGGGTCGTCCCGGCATCTCTATACGAGCAAGTTGCTTAAAGGTTATGAACAAAGAAAAAAGAAACAAAAAAGAAAAAAAAGGAATCTTGTTAATAACTATTAATATCGAGAATAACTCTATCGAGTTATTGCCCGATATTAACAGTACAACAACAATAACAACATGTTAGATTAATTTAAAAAAGCTTAACTAGTGGTATGAAGATAAGGGAGTACTATACTATATGGCACTGATCAACCTGAACTTGCGTTGATTATTAACTACCTCAAAGAGGAAAATATTGGCAAATCCCAACATCGGAGCAGGATTGGGTTTGTGAAGTAGTTGAGCAGGAACTATATTGTACCTATCACTTGACAACCACTATTTTTTATCAGGAGCCGCCCCTTTGAATATTGAACTTGGATTGAACCCTTACCCTTTTCGCAATAATCTACTCGAATAGCAACACCCATACTGTAAAAGGTTTTAACTCGCTGGGCTGTGCCATTTTACAATTCGACATTACCTTTATTCAATTTAAGAAGTGTTTCCATAAATGGTCTATTGGAAATTCATAATTGAAAGTTTCATTATTTGTGCTACTCCTTACTTTAAATTCTTAAGTTAGTAGTATTAGGCTTGTGAATCAGATTCACTTTTGACTCAAATTATTTATTTGGCTAACTTTTATTGTTTCAATGTATTGGATAAATCGTGCATTGAATAATTGAAAGAGATACTCTTTTTCGTGCATTTCAGGTTCGGCAAGTTTTTCTTCACTGTATATGTAGAAATCTTTATCCTCATTTTCATCTTTAAACAGTCCTTTTAATTCACTTGAGAAATCAAAATCTACTGATACTTTTAAAAATAGATGTCCCTCAAGATTAAAAACGCAAAAAAGTACAAATGGGTGACTTGACACAGTAGGCATTCCAAACTTAAGTTGATAACCCATTACTCCTTCATAATATTCGCTTTTTAATGATGTGCTTACACGATGGAACTCGCTAAAATATTTAACATACTCATCACAGAATAATTTTAGGTTTTTATTTAGGTATTCAATCCTAAATATTCCATTTTTAGCAAAATAGTTTCCGATTGTGCCTTTCCAATCGTTTTCTGCACCTGTTTTGTTCTCGTTTTCCATGACATTTCTAATTTAAATGATTAATTATTTCACTGTATTTATTAGACTAATTGATTTTGACATTTATTTTGGTAGACTTAAGGTTGTCCAATAATCTGGATAAACTCCTGCCCATTTAATATTCTTTGACGATCTAAAATTTTCCATTTTTCTCTTTTTTTAGGATTATCATCTTTGCCTTCGGGGTGCAGGTAATAATAAGCATCCACAAACTGATCGACATCGATTTTACCTAATACAAAAAGAAGGGGTAGGGTGATTGAGACACTTACAGAAAATCGATAAAGAACATAGGCAAAATTATTTTGAATATTACTCATTTGCTTGTAAAGTGGAAAAAGGAGTTGAACGATATCATCAGGAGTTTCATCAACATCCCATTTCTTCATTTCTTCACGGTCAGAAGCTCCATTAATCATTAGGTCAACCCATTTAGCCCCATTGCTGTTAATAAAATCTATAACGCATTGGATATGTTGTTTCTGTTCCTCCCGCCATAAAGGATCGGAAGCCAGACGATAACATAAATCCCATTGAATCATATCTTCGAAAAACTCATCAGGTAAAGTAGGGATAATAGGGTATTCCTCTGACACCTGATAGATTTGATAGCACAAGGATTTGTCTGGTTGCTCCAAACTGCCAGCATCGTCAGGGTAATTAAATGCGATATCCTTTAGAAGTAAGTCAATGGCAGGTTTTGAAAGCCCATAATTTTTGTGGTCTTTGTGAAGATTAAGAGGCATGCCCGATGCTGTCTTGATCCAGTAGCGATCTTTTGAGGTTTCGTAAAATTGATAGTTTGTTTTCATGGTCTCAAGTCATTTATAATATTAAATCATAATTCTCTTTCCATAATACACATTAATATTTCAGGCTTCCCTTTATTCATGTCTCCATGAAGAAAAGTGTTGATTAAACGAAAACCTTCATTGCCTTTTTCAGAAAGTGCCTTTTGAAGGATAGAGCTATTGGATGATGATTCAATATCAACCATCCTGAATCTCAATACAATTTGTTCAAATCTTTTCATATCCATCAGTTGATTAATTATTTACTGAAAATTTATTGCAACTATTTTTTTGCTTAGAATTATTACTTTTTGGGTTTTCCACATAAAAATAGCGTGGAACTTAAACCTTACCTGATTCAGAGGGACTGGTGACCCACACACACAGATAAAGAAAGCCCACGCTTATCGTGAGCATTCACTTATCATTCTTGTGTGTGTTGAAAATTACCAGTTTTCTGTATCAAGAACAATAGCAAACGCTATGTCAATATTTTATTTTTATTTTTATTTCTATTCCATACAAATTGGATTTGTTAACATCAAAGGTAGTAAAAAAAATAAGGTAAATTAAGAGCTTGTTGTTTTTTCTAATTAAGCATATTAAGCTGTCAGTAAGCCATATTTTTTGGCTATTCGTTTTGTTTTAATTATCGTCTTGTTGCTACTCTCCGTGTACTTGCTTATTTCACGGATGGTTCTATCTTTGTTCAAGTATTTTATAATCTCTTTGGTTTTATCTTTTTCGAGAAATGTTTTTTCGCCCTCGGATGTACCTTCTGGTCTCCCCAATCTGCCCCCGTTGTTCACGTAGACAGCTTTGCCCATCATCGTCCGTTCTTTAATATTTTCCAACTCCATTTCGTACATACTTGACATGACCGAAGAGATCATTTTCCAGATTGGGTTTTTCTTGCCGTTTGGTCGGCTTTGCAAACCCATATTCAGAACGTGAACATTGATTTCATACTGCTCAAGCCATTCAAGAGTTTTTATTACATCTCCTGTATTTCTGCCCAGCCTTGATAGTTCTTCACAGAATAATTCCGAAATTTTTCCATCCTCAACTAATTTCACAATTTCTTTACCTTTTGGCCTTTCCTTGAATGGCACCTTCCCACTGACTTTATCTAAAAGGGTCAAATCATATTTTTCTTTATCTAATAAATAACGATCCCCAGTCTGCTGAATGGTTGAAATTCGATTATATTTTACCTTCATATTGTGTGTTTTTAGTTTCCCTTTAATTCACACAGTAAAATTACACATTTTCGGGCATATAACCAAAGAAATTGCCGCAATTATTGTTTCCTGTTAAATTAAGATTAAAAAGGGAACATTCCAAAAGCAGGGCAGAGCTTTTTTATCCCAAGCATTAAAAATTAATCCCAATAGCGGCATAGTCCAACTTGGTTTTATTCATCATTCCATTCGCAACTTTCAAATTACTTCTCGTTATTTTCATTATATTTACCCTTTATTTATACATTTGTGTTGAAACGAATAATAATCGAGTAAAATGAGCCGCTTCTCAGTAAAAGTAATTTATAAAGACGGTAAGCCAGCAGGTAATGTCGGTGTGATGATCGACTATGGCTGGTTAGGTGGAACGGATGAAAAACGAACTCATTCTGATGGCTGGGTTGAGTTCCATAACTATGAGAATAAGTCAGGGGATATTTGGGTTCATGAGCATAATATGGGTAGCCATAGTTTGGCTGATGGGAAGAAGTATTCATTCACGATTTGATAAATCAAAATATTGACTTGATAAAAGAAATACCAACATGATTGATTTATCTACTTCAAAAAGAAGATACTATAGTAGAGACTGTGGTTTAAAATATTGTCCTGAATGCGGTTCTGAACTGGTAGAATATAATTGCACGATTCTCTTGGCAGTAAAAACAAAATCAGATCAAGGTGAATTTATGACCAATCATTCAGGTAGTCATTTTTGCACTACGTGCCCAGTTGTTGTTTTTGATAACGATCAAGTGATACAAGCAGCGATATATGCAATTCGAGCGACTTCTAATCTTCAATATTTAATTTTAGGAATCATTGATCTGAACAAAATCCCAGACGAAAAGAAACACCTCGAAATTGGAACTGATGAAAACCCAATGCCTTTAGTTCGTTTTTTGCCTGATAAAAATACCGCTATTAAAATTGCAGATAAAACACCGTTCCGAAATGAACCCTGTTCCTGCGGTAGCGGATTGAAGTATAAAAAGTGTTGTGGCAACTAAAATACTGAGCATGGATAATTGGATAAAAAGAAAGGAATTTGATACTATGTTCTCGCCAATTATCCAAAATGGCACGGACATATGGGCAATTCATCGGTTGAAAGAACTTCCTGTTGAAATCATAAATATGGCAATCAGGCTATCCACACTGGATTTTATTAAATATGTGAAACTAACTGACGATAGTATTGCTGCTTCAAGTGAAATTGCTGTAACAAGAGTGAAAAATCCAATTACAACACCAGATCACCTTTCCGCCACTGGTATAACAATTCTATTTGAGCCGAAATATAAATACATAAACTTTTATGAGATCAATTCAACGATAAGGGGTTGTGGAAGCAAAATGGTAGAAGCAGTGTTTACTGGCTTTCCGATGGATTGGCAAGCTACCGTTGTCATGGATTGGAGCGAGGGGTTTTGGGATAAAATGAAAAAGAAACATTCAACTATTGATTGGATGATGTAACTATATGAAACGAAAACGAATCTTTAAAATTACGCTCATTATTTCTATCATAATTGTTTCAATTCTAACAATTTGGGCTAATGCTATTGTTACTAATTCAACGAAATCGTTTATAACAGGTGATATTAGAAAAGTGGCAGATTTTAAAGTCGGATTGTTGCTTGGAACAAGTAAAAACTTGAAGAATGGAAATAAAAATGACTTTTTCTTCAATCGAATTGATGCTACGGTTCAATTATTTAAAAGCGGGAAAATAAAGAACGTTATTATTAGCGGTGATAATAGCAAGAAAAATTACAACGAGCCTTTGGATATGAAGGTGGAACTTGTGCGGAATGGGATTCCAGACAGCGTAATTTACTTGGATTATGCAGGATTCAGAACTTTGGATGCAGTTGTGCGAGCAAAGGAAATATTTGGACAGAGTTCTTACATAGTTATCTCACAAAAGTTCCACAATGAAAGAGCAGTGTACTTGGCGAGAAAATATGGCATTGACGCTTATGGATATAATGCGAAAGAAGTTACCGCATATAAAGGATTTAAAACAAAATTGCGAGAACTCTTTGCACGGGATAAAATGTTTTTAGACCTGATGTTCGGAGTTAAGCCTAAATTCATGGGGGAAAGAATTATTTTAAGATAATTAACCATGAGATTGAGAATTAATTGTTAAATCCATTAAACCTTAAGTTATAAAAGGATTGATACTATTTTCAATTCTTTAGCCATTCCAAATCCTAACATGATGCACGAACAAATTACCCTCACCACGCCAGCCCTTTTATTCTCAGCGATCTCGCTGATCCTGCTGGCTTATACTAACAGATTCATGGGTTATGCAGCATTGATCCGTGGGCTGCATGAGAAATTTAAAGCCAACCCAAATGAATTGCTCAAGGGTCAAATTGCCAATCTCCGCAAAAGGCTCTACCTTACAAAAAACATGCAGATAATGGGTGTTGCCAGCTTGTTCCTGTGCGTAGGAACCATGTTCTTGATCTTTGTTGGTGAACAGGGCATTGCTGTTTGGATGTTTGGCATAGCTCTGATAATGATGATAGTATCGCTGGGTATATCAATCTATGAAATCCAAATTTCAGTAAAAGCCTTAGACCTTCATTTGAGCGATATGGAACATGAAGCAACGGAAACCTAAAACGAATTTGGTCGAACAGCCTTATTAAAGCAAAATATTTAAAACATCGGTTGTGAAACAACATTTTTAGGACAGAAAAATGAATTGGATTTTATTAATAATAGCGGGACTATTTGAAGTTGGTTTTGCAACTTGTTTGGGTAGAGCAAGAGAATCAACAGGGATTTCTACAACCTATTGGTATGGTGGTTTTTTGATTTGCCTGACCATAAGCATGTTCTTGCTTGTTAGGGTGACACAAAATTTGCCTATCGGAACTGCGTATGCTGTCTGGACAGGAATTGGTGCTGTTGGAACAGTTTTAGTAGGAATAATACTATTTAAAGAACCTGCTGACTTTTGGAGGCTGTTTTTTATAACCACTTTAATAATTTCAATTATTGGACTAAAAATTGTTTCGCATTGAAACCAAAAGGTTGCATAATTTAATGAATAATGGACACAAAAAGTTGCACGATACTATTGCGAAAAAAACAGGGTCGTTGATTCGGTCTATTTAAATCCAAGGAAAAATCCTTAAGAAGCTAAATAACGACCGAGTGAATGATATTATCGGCAGGTGGCAGATTGCGTAATTCGTGGAACTTGCTATGGGTATCGGAAAGGTGAAGTAAGACAATATATTATTTGACTTTAATTTTTGATTGCAGTTACAATGACTTTTTGAGAGTAGTCAAGTGACTACGCACTTCTAATTAGTTTGACCAAGAAAACTCTAAATTCAACTAGATAATTCTTTGGAGAGCTGTATTTGAATCTTGTCAATGAGTGTTTCCAAACTCTCATAGCTATCTTGAAATTCAGTATATTTCCACCCATACCACCAAGAATGATTATCAACCGTAAAACTTTCTGACAAAATCGGTTGCACAAAATCGGTTACCTGACTATTTTTGTGTTCGATATCATCGTTCGTCCAAATTCCATAATAAATTTGGTCAAACTGACATTTATACTCAATTAATGCTACAAAACTTGTTTGTTTGTAGTTAAATTTAATGCCAACTTTTGGGTATTGTTTGTTTTTAGTGTGGCTGACAATTTCGTTATTAGGAAATCTAATTCTTAATCGTTTTTCCCAATCTTCAAAACAATTGATTCTATATTTTTCCTTAACTAATTCTATTTGTGAAATAGCATTTTGCAGCTCTACTTCTTTCTTGATAAGAATTTCAAGTGCCTCTTCTGGTCTTTTTCCCGATAATGCCAATTTTTCTTCAATAAATTTTTGTAATTCCATATTCATTTTATTATTTATGGTTCTTAAACTAAATGTTCCTTCTAAATGATCAACATATTGCTCTATTGTACTTCGCAAATAAACGTCTTTTATCTTTATATTGGGTAAAACCTTCTCTCTAAGCCACAAAATAATATCGTCACGAAAAGACAACTTTAAATATCTTTCTGTTCGGATTTCTGTTTCGTAATACTTTCCCCAACTTTGTATTTCAGGGTCTTTCTCGTAGGTTGGAGTCAGATAAATAACGTAAATTTGGCTTTCTTGAAATTTGTGGTCTCTAGTTCTATCTATATATCTTTGAATTTGTGCTTGTTGGTCAATTGCCCAATTGACTTTATTTTCAATTATTATCGCATACGATTTATCTCGAATCCATAAATCTATACGTTGTGTTTCCTGTGTTATTCTAGGTTTTTCAATTTTGATTTTTTTAAAGTTACTATCTTTTTCTTTCAAATATTCAACAAAACTTTCCAACAATTCGTATGTTCCAACATTTGTTTTTTGTTTTAATAGTTTCTCTAAAATCCTACTATGTGCATTTTCATTAGCATGCAATTCGTCTATAAGATTAATATGATAAGGTAATTTACTCTTTTCATCATTGAAATATTTTACAAACTTAGCAAGAAAATCAAACAAACCATCAAAATTAACATATTCTTCCTTAACGATTTGAGTGCTAAACTCAAAAGCTTCTTTGATATTATTTCCTGTCATATCATTCATATTATTGATCATTATTTTTATAATTCTTTGTAGTTTATTTCACAATTCCTCTAACTTTAGTTCCTTTAAAATTACACCAGCATGAATGTGACCTACAGCAAACTTTCGCTGAATCTGATCTATTGAAACCTATTTTTTTGTTTTGCATATAACAATGCGATTGCGAAAAAAAAGCTCATATATATCGATTCCGATCTTTTAAATAGAAAGCTGACTCATCCTTTTTATGGCGTGAAATCCACCAAAACCAAACGCTTAATAAGCCTGTAACCACGAATCCCATCCAGTTTACCCATATAGGAATCAACCATCCAGAAACGAGTATTGGGACTTTAGTAATAATTCGAAGTAAATGCAGGATAGCAACAAGAAAAAATATTATACCTGCAATCTGCAATGCAAAATTTGTCGATTTCATAGTCATGAATTATTTGAGCTCTGCCATATCGGGTAAAATCCCCATGTGTATCCATGTGTTTATTAATGCAGAGTTTTTCATTTCTTGATTTTAGTTTTCGTTTCTTCTGGTAACCCCAGTTGCTAATCTGAATAAGACTTATTAATCTGAATGGCTCTTTTTACCGCATTTAAGCCATATTTTTCAACCAACGCTGATGATGTCATCAAATCTGGTTTAACTAATTTTAATGTTGCACTATCCATATTAAATTCAATTAATGCGAGTTCCTGTTCTATCAAAATATTCTTTGTTTCATCATCAAATGCATAAAAGTAATTTCCATTAAATGAGACAATTAAATCAGCTTTTAGCATGACAGTATAGGTACGTGCAACTTTCTTGATTTTCACCATTGTTTTTTGTTTATCATTTTTTCGATAAACAAATTTAACATCTACTGGAATATTTAAATTTTTAAGAGCTGCCTTAAACGAGTCTACAAAGTAGTCGTCTAATTCACAAAAATGTTCTTTTGCCATACGATCATTTTAATAATGAATTCTTAACTATTTGAACTTTGAGTCCACTTCGAAAAGTCTTTTTTTGCCACTCAGGCACTAATTCTCTAAGTTTTACAAAGTTTATAGTGCTGATTAACAATACTCTGTGTGCCTCTATATCCTCTGTGCCTCCGTGGCGTTTCTTCATTTTTAGGTTTTGGAGTGGTCTCAAAATTAATTCAGCATAGAGCTCAACGAATTCTCAAAATATCGAGCCTCGTTTCCAACAAAGCATGATATTTGTCTTTCATTTCTTTTGATAAAAAACTGATTTCTATCAATTCTTTCCATTTATCGACTGCCGAAAAGATTGTTTCCATAACATTATCAATACTTTTGGGAGTTAGCTTACACCTTTCAACCCCGAAATAATCTACCAAAATACTGCGTGTGAGATACTTCTTCTTTCCCATCAGGGGCAGAGCAATTTCTTCATCTTGTTTTATATATTCGATTGTTGAATTCACAAGGTCATAACACGGGGAGAGTGTAACTTTATTGTTTTCCGTGATAATGGACAGG
>CAJAXK010000105.1 GCA_903946925.1 uncultured Bacteroidales bacterium
AAAGAAAACCGACGACCTTTTACTCGCGGTACCAGTTCCGGGAACCAGCGGTTTCAGCACCCAAATGCAAAATATAGGTTCGGTTGAAAACAAAGGATGGGAATTTGTACTAAATGGCACAATTCTTAAAGGCGAACTCAATTGGAATGCTTCCTTTAACTTTTCGATAAATAAAAACGAGGTTACCGATCTGGGAGGCCAGGATATAATTGATCAAGGTAGCTCCCGTTTTATGAACGTGGTAAAAGTTGGCGAGCCTTTGGGCGTTTTCTACGGTGCCGATTATGCAGGCGTAGATCCTGAAAACGGCGATGCAATTTGGTATGTAAACGAAAAAGATGCCAATGGCAACATCGTTGATCCAGCAGCCACCACTAACGATTTTGGAGCCGCCAATTTTGTTGTTTTAGGGCAACCAACACCCGATAAAATGTACGCTTTAACAAATACGTTCGAGTACAAGGGCTTTGAACTGGCTTTCACCTTTCAAGGCGTAAGCGGCAACAAAATACACCTTACCGGCGACCCTTATATGGCTGCTAACGCTGCATGGTACGACAACCAAACTGTTGATCAGCTCGATAGCTGGAAAAAACCTGGCGACATAACCAATGTTCCACAAGCCCGCATAGGCTACAGTAACGGCGATCAAGGCCGGAGCAGCCGTTATTTATCCGATGGCTCATACCTGAAACTACGCTCCCTAACTTTTGGTTATACCCTTCCACAATCCATTGTTGGAAAAGCCAAACTTAGCAACGTGCGTATATACCTTCAAGGACAGAACCTGATGACCTTCACCAAATATATTGGCTGGGATCCGGAAGTTTCGTCCGATTTTGTGGTTGATAATGTTGTATCAGGTGTTGATTTTTATTCGGCACCACAGCCACGTTCTATCACACTTGGAATTAACATAGGCTTATAATCATCTAAAGAAAGATACGTTATGAAAAAGATAAAATCAATACTATTCTTATTTGCTGCGCTATTTGTAGCCAGTTCGTGCGAGAAATTCCTGGACTTAAAGCCTCAGCAAAACCTTGATACCGAAGTTGCTTTAAGCAGCGATGCCAATGTTAAAACGGTACTGGTAAGTGCTTATGCCATTATGAGGAGTTCGGGTATTTATGGGGGTTGCATCCTCCGAAATTCAGAGCTTTCGGGCGGAACAGGCGAAATTTCGTGGCAGGGAACCTACAACGGCCCTCGCGAAATTTATAACCACCAGATTATTGCTGCAAATGGCGAAATTACAAGCCAGTGGCTCTCAAGTTATGAATGTGTAAACATTTGCAACAATGTTCTATCAGCACTTACAGTTGTAAATGCCGAGGATAGGGAAACCGTTGAAGGCGAAGCATTGTTTTTGCGCAGCTTTATGTATTTCGACCTGGTCCGCTTTTTTGGGAAAAATTATGAGCCTGGTGCCACAAATTCACAATTAGGCGTGCCGCTTGTGCTTACCCCAACGGGCGCAATTGGCAACGATAATTTTGTTGGCCGCAACACGGTTGAAGAGGTTTATGCTCAGGTAATCAAAGACCTGGAGCGGGCAGCCACAATTTTACCCCAAGTACGGCCCGAAGGCACTTCGCCTTATTATGCCACCAGTGGCGCTGCAAACGCATTACTGGCACGCATATATTTGCAGAAAGGCGACTTTGCCAAAGCCCGCGATGCTGCCGATAAAGTAATAAGCTCTGATGTATATTCACTTACCGATACTTATGCCGGAGCCTTTAATAACGAAGAATACTCGTCGGAAGATATTTTTTCAACTAAATTTACCTCTGCCGATGGTATCAACCAAATGACCGAGTTTTGGTCAACAACCGAATATGGTGGTAGGGACGGCGATATCGAAATACTTGAAGGCCACTTAAACTTGTACGATCCCACTGATCAGCGGTACGCTTTATTCTGGAGCGGTAACGATGCCATGCGCTCGGGCAAATGGAATACCATGTACGGCTTGGTGAACCTTTTCCGGCTTGCCGAAATGTATCTGGTTCGGGCTGAATGTAACCAGCGTTTGGGAACTTCGGTTGGCGATACCCCTTTAGATGACTACAATATGATTCACGAAAGGGCAGGTTTGGCTGCAGCAACATCGGTAACGTTGGATGATATCCTTTACGAACGGAGGCTCGAACTGGCCCATGAGGGATTTAAACTCCACGATATGAAACGCCTAAAACAAAGTGTAGGCTCATTGCCATATAACGACCCTAAACTTGTTTATCCAATCCCAGCAAGGGAAATAGCCGCTAACCCAGGGCTAAAGGATCAGCAAAACGAAGGATACTAAAATTTAACCACTACATTTTTTAGGAAAGCCGGCATATTTCGCCGGCTTTCCTGTTTTAACCCTTGCTCGAAGAAAATACGGGTTCCATCCATGTTACATAAACCACTGTTAATTTTAATCCCCTTACATTTGCAGCCTTTTAATTGCCCGAAAACCAAAATACAATAATCATATTTCAGCAATGCTGATGGAGAAGCAGAAATTTTTCGTAGCCATTTTATCATACATAAAACCAATTGGTTATGTTATTTTGCCCTATTCCTGTTTTAGGGAAAACGATGCTTTCATCACGGTTCACGAAAGGTTAACGGCACTCAACATCAACAACTATCCCGAAATCGGCACTGCCGAAACGGAGATTTGCAACCTCGGCGAAAGCTATTCGAACAAAGCTTTGATAAAGCAATTTTCGAAAACAAAACAAACCCCAAAAGAGTTTTTTGCCCACCTCGACAAGAAATTCCTGGATGAAATGATAAGGCCATTTATTGAGCGCAAACTCGCAAAAATTATTGATTTGCTGCTCGAACACAATATCTCTTTCTATAATGGCAACGACAATACAAATTTATACCCCGGCGATGAACTGTTTATTGAGAAAGAAAGCCCTACCGCGACACTAAAATTTGTGCGCACTGCCGAAGGCACACAATACAAGCTTAGGGCGTTTCATGCCGATGGCGAAATAGTGCTGAACAATTTTAGCCACAAAGTGCTTGTTAACGAGCCTTGCTGGTTTGTAACTGGCAACAAAGTGCTGCGTTTCGATGAAAACATTAGCGGGAAACTTCTTTCGCCTTTTAGGAACAAAGAGTTTGTGGCAATCCCGAAACGGATGGAGCATCAGTATTTCAGCACTTTTATCCGAAAAATTGCAAACCGCTGCCAAATTGAAGCCGAAGGTTTTCAGGTAAACGACCTAATGCTTGAACCCGAAGCCATACTTTCGCTCGAAATGGGCTGGCAAGGGCGTATAGTGCTGGTGCTGAGTTTTAAATATGGCGATAAAGTGCTGTTGGCCAACCATCCACAAACTACATTTACCACTTTGCTTGCCGACGAAAACGGCTTTGTTTTCAACCGTTTTAAACGGAACACGGCTTGGGAAGCTGCCCAAATCGCTTTTCTCAAATCGCGGGGCCTCAAACAGGTGGAAGCCACTTTTTTGTTGAACACAAACGAAGGAACCATTTATAAAGGATATCAAATGGTTGAGTGGCTTACAACTAACCGCTCCGATTTGGCTTTGCGGCTCTTTTCGATAAAACAGCCCGAAAATATAAAATACCTGTTGGAAGTCCCGGTTTTGACTTTGGTTACCCAAACAGGTATGGATTGGTTCGATTTGTATGGAACCGTAATTTTAAAGGACCTTGAAATCCCTTTTATAAAATTCAAATATCACATTATCAACAATATAAAAGAGTATGAGCTGCCTACCGGCGAAATTGTTGTGCTGCCCGACGAATGGTTTTCGCGGTTCCAGGATTTGATGATCAATGCCACTCAGCATAACAATGCTTTCCGTATCCGTAAGCACCATTTTAACCTGTTGACAGAAATTCAAATCCCGGAAATAGAAAAGTTAGTCGGTTCCTTAACAACCCCACAAGCTGTTGATTTGCCTGCTCTTGAAAATGTAAGCTTGCGCGAATATCAGCTTGGTGGGTTTTATTGGTTGCACTCCTTGCGGCAAAATGGGTTTGGTGGGATTTTGGCCGACGATATGGGTTTGGGCAAAACATTGCAAACCATTGCGTTGCTGGCTTCGCTTTATCCGAAAAGGGAATTGCCGCCCACTGATTTTACTCCAGCTAAAAACTCGAACGCCACCACGTTTCAGCTCGATTTGTTTGCCGAAGAAGTGACGAATCCTTTGCCAATAACTCAATCAACTCCGCAGGCAACGCAGGATAGGTTTCCTACAAGCCTTATCGTACTACCGGCCTCGCTAATACACAATTGGCTCAACGAGTTTGCACGCTTTGCCCCTTGGCTGGGCATATACACACATGTTGGGTTGGGCAGAACAGCGAGCATTTCAGCAATTAAGCAACACGATATTGTGCTAACAACCTATGGTACAATGCGCAACGATATTGAAATGCTGCTTCCGTTTACATTTGGATACATAATACTCGACGAAAGCCAGACAATAAAAAACCCGACTTCCAAGGCAACACAAGCAGTTTTCAGGCTTAATAGCCAACACCGCCTGGTACTGACCGGAACACCGATACAAAATTCGTTATCCGACATTTGGTCGCAGTTTAATTTCCTGAACCCCGAGATATTGGGAACGCATACCCATTTCATGAAAATGTATGCCATCCCTTTGGCCAAAAACCACGAGGACCGGGCTGCCGATAGACTAAAAAACCTGATTAACCCATTTATCCTCCGAAGGACGAAAGAAGAAGTTGCCCCCGAACTTCCGCCCATAACCGAATCGGTTGTTTATTGCGGTATGACCGAGGCCCAGCAAAGCCATTACGAAACCGAAAAATCGAAAGTGCGCAACCTGATAATCGAAAATTTTAAATTGGACGACAGAAAAGCAACGTCCGTTTTGGTGCTTCGTGCATTGACCATTTTAAGGCAATTGGCAAACCATCCGCGAATGCTCGAAAACGGTTCAGAGGCAGGAAGCGGAAAGTTTTTGGAAGTAACCGAGAAACTGGAAACGGCACTTTCGGGCAACCACAAAGTGCTTATATTTAGCTCATTTGTAAAACATTTGAAACTGATCGAAGAATTTTGCGCCAAAAAAGCCATCAAATATGCTTTGCTCACAGGTTCCACCACCAAACGCGAGCAAGTGATAAATTCGTTTAAAAACAAGAAAGAAATCCAGCTTTTCCTTATATCGCTCAAAACAGGCGGCGTCGGGCTTAACCTTACCGAAGCTGATTATGTGTTTATCCTCGACCCATGGTGGAACCCTGCTGCCGAAATGCAGGCATTGAACCGCGCGCACCGCATAGGGCAGGACAAAAATGTTTTTGTATATCGGTTTATAACCAGCGAAACCGTGGAAGAAAAAATTATGGTGTTGCAACAAACAAAAAAGGACCTTGCCAACCTTTTTGTCCCCTCCGATTCGTCTATTGCCGGAATGACGAAAGAGGAAATACTGGGTGTTTTCGAGTAACAATAGTCCGTTAATAATTTCCAAACACTTAATTAACAGCAATATACGAAATTGAGTCTTTGCGCTCAATAATGTTGATAATCTGCGTTTTAAAACTTTGCGTCTTTGCGGTAAAAGAAAAATTACCGGAGTATTGAATTTACGATCGCAGTTTTAATTCATTTTCAACAGGAAAAATTATTTTTCAGAAAAGGAATTCGGTAATGACAAAACAAAGCTTAATTTTAGAAAAAAATTCAACATAAGCATGCGAACCCTTTTCTTCCTATCAGTATTAATTTTTTTCTCGATTTCAGTAAATGCCCAGCAGACAGGGTATGTCATATCAGCACCGGCTGGCAGCAGTTTTACGCAAATCATTAAAACGGGCAAATCGGTTATCCCCAACGGAAGATTTTTGACTCCTGCAGGGAAAAACTTTTTGGTTGCACCACATCCCTACGGGCTTGCACTAAGCAACGACGGAAATATTGCCGTTACAGCAAATTCGGGCACAAACCCGCTTTCGATAAGCATTTTGAGAAACCTTAATTCGGGAAATCCCGAAATACAACAGGTTCCGCCCTCACCCGCCGGCGATAAAGGTGTTCTTGAATCGGTTTTTATGGGAGTGGCCATTTCGCCCGATAATAAAGTAGTGTATGTTGCTGGCGGCCAGGCAAACAAAGTATATATTTTTGATGTTGCCACAGGTGAAGGAAAAGGCGCAATAGACTGCAGCTCCAAAAACTCCAAAACTGATTATTCGCATGGCTACATAGGGGATTTAACTTGCAGCAGCAACGGGAAATACCTGTATGCAGTTGATCAGATCGGGTTCAGGCTCATAGCAATTGATCTGGCGAAAAAGGAAGTTGTTTCCAATATCCAGGTGGGGCGATACCCTTTTGGAATTGCCCTTTCGAAGGATGAGGAAACGGTTTATGTAGCCAATGTGGGCATGTATCAGTACGGATATGTAAAACGCAGGAAAAACGATGAATGGAAAAAAGGAACCATTGATTTCCCTGCTTATGCTTATGGTTCGAAAGAATCGGAAACAGGTATCTCGAACGATAGCCTTCAAATACCAGGCTTAGGGCCGCAAAATGCAAATGAATCCTTCTCGGTTTGGGCAATTGATGTAAAAACGCCTGCCGCACCGGTAATTATTTCGAAAATAAAAACCGGCACACTCATAGGGCAAAAAATTGAAGGCGTTCCAGCGGTTGGAGGTTCAAGCCCAAACTCGATAGTTGCCGCCCAAAAATATATTTTCATAAGCAATGGCAGCAACGACAATATTACTGTCCTCAATAGCCGCAACCAGGAGATTGTAAAAAGCATACAACTGAATCCGGAACCCCGGCTTAAATCATTAAAAGGCATTATCCCCTTCGGACTTGCCGTTTCGCCCGATGAAAAAAGGGTATATGTAGCCGAATCCGGACTAAACGCAATTGGTATAATTGATGTTGAAACGCTTACTGTTATTGGTCACATTCCAACAGCCTGGTTCCCGGCCAAGCTAAAAATAACGCCCGATGGCAAAAAAATAGTCGTGGCAAATGCCAAAGGATATGGCAGCGGACCCAATGGTGGCCGTAACTACGCTGTTGGCGGCGAAGGCAGCTATATAGGAAGCCTGATGAAAGGAACCGTACAAGTTATTGATATACCTACGGATGAAAAACTTGCTGATTTAACAAAGCAGGTAATTGCCAACAATTTTGAGATTGAACCTGTCGATTCTCAAAAATTCGACTGGCGAAAAACCAACCCCGTTCCGCTTTATCCGGGAGAAAAAGCATCGCCTATAAAACATATTGTTTTCATTTCGAAGGAGAACCGGACATTTGATGAAATATTCGGTCAAAAGCATAACGTAAATGGCGACTCAACCTTGGCGCGATATGGCACCAATGCTACGTTTACAAACAGAAAAAAATCCCAGAAAGTTGAAAATGCTACGGTTATGCCGAATCATTTGAAATTGGCTCAGGAGTTCTCAATCAGTGATAATTTTTATGTTGATTCGGATGTTTCGGCCGACGGGCACCGCTGGCTTGTGAACACCTACCCCAATGAATGGGTAGAGGCCACCACACCTGCCAGTTATGGTGGAAACCGCGATTACCGCGAAACGTCAAACGCTCCCGGAAATCTTGGGCTAAACGGATCGGCAGGAGCTATTTATCCCGAAGATTATAACGAATCGGGATCGATGTGGGACCATTTGCACCGTAATAAAATCGGGTACTTCAATTTTGGATTTGGTGTAATGTTCGAGCCTGGCGATTATCAGGATACATACAAATATGGTGGAATAAAACATCTGGCTAACTTCCCGTTACCCGCTTCGCTGTGGGACCATACGTCCTATATATATCCAACGTATAACATGGCTATTCCCGATCAGTTCAGGGTTGATTTGTTTAAAAAAGAATTTGACGAAAAATGGGGGAACGGAAAAGAAACCATGCCCCAGGTGTTAACTGTAATACTGCCTAACGACCATGGCGCCGACGACAGGCCTGAAGCCGGTTTTCCTTTCCGCGAAAGCTACGAAGCGGATAACGACCTGGCTGTAGGACGGATTGTTGAATTCCTGTCGCATACACCATATTGGAAAAACATGCTCATTGTAATTACCGAAGATGATGCCCAGGGTGGCGTGGATCATATTGACGCGCACCGCAGCGTGCTTATGGTAATATCGCCTTATGCGAAGAAGAATCATGTTGGCCATGTACATGCCAGCTTCGGGAGCATTTTTAAAACCTACTGGAATATTCTCGGAATCCCTTACCTGAACCAATACGATGCCGGAGCTACCGACTTTGCAGATATGTTTACCGACAAACCTAATTTCACCCCTTATTCAGCAGTGCCTGTTGATATCCGGATTTTTGATCCGCAGAAAGCATTGGATCCATTTGATGAGAAATTTGACTGGAAACAGCTGAAAAAAGGACCTGAAATAGATAATATGCAGGATATGAAACGCGAAAGCAAAGAACAGGATAAGTGGAGGTTGGAACAGCAGAAGAAGTGATGTTGGATGTTGGATGTTGGATGTGCGATGTGGGATGTTGGATGTGCGATGTGGGATGTTGGATGTGGGAATAACGAATAACCAATAACCAATAACTCTTTTAACCCCAAACCCATTTCATTACAGCCTGGTTAAGTAAGAGAAACAGCTTGGTTCAAACCATTTATATAAACACAAGCGAAACCACAATAGGCACAATAGGGCACAATAGGATTTGTGATTTCAAGATTGTTGTGGGGCTTAGAGCTGAAATATCATTTTTACTTTATTTGCTGAAATGTGATTGGCAAGATTAATCCTACATTATGTGCCCTATTGTGCCTATTGTGGTTCAAAAAAATCACCTGATTTGTTTTCAGTCAAACAAAAATAGCCTTTCACCCGACTGGATGAAAGGCTATTGGGTTAAAAAAGCTTGGTTATTCAGCTATGCCAACCCTGTTCAAAATAAAGGCAACCGAAAAAGCTGTTTCCTTTAAAGCATCAAAACGGCCTGTTGCGCCACCATGGCCCGATTTCATATTGGTGTGAAGTATCAGTATGTTGTTATCGGTTTTTAAGGCACGAAGTTTGGCTACAAACTTGGCCGGTTCGTGGTAACTTACCTGCGAATCGTTCAACCCGGCGGTTACCAATATGTTAGGATAATTTTGTGCCTTAACATTATCGTAAGGTGAATACGAAAGCATGTATTTGTAATATTCCTCCATATTCGGGTTGCCCCATTCTTCGTATTCCTGGGTAGTAAGCGGCAGACTTGCGTCGAGCATGGTATTTATTACATCAACAAACGGAACCTGGGCAACCACTGTATTGAATAGTTCGGGGCGCATGTTTACGACCGCACCCATCAACAAGCCTCCGGCACTTCCGCCCATAATGGCGAGTTTTGAAGCCGAAGTATATTTATCCTGTTGCAGCTTTTCGGCACAGGCAATAAAATCGGTAAAAGTATTTTTCTTTTTCAGCAATTTGCCGTCTTCGTACCATTGTTCGCCCATATCGCTGCCACCTCTAATCTGCGCTATTGCGAAAACAAAACCACGGTCAATAAGGCTATAAAAACTGGAGATAAACCGCGCATCCGAACTTGATCCATACGAACCGTAAGAGTAGAGCAACGCAGGGTTTGAACCGTCTTTTTGCAACGATTTTTTATACACAACCGACATGGGCACTTTTACGCCATCGCTTGCCGTTGCCCAAACCCGTTCAACGGTATAATCATCAGCGTTAAACCCACCGGGGATTTCCTGTTCCTTAAGTTTTATGCTTTCGTCTTTGGCAAAATCGTAATCATACACTGTGTTTGGGCGGTTCATTGAGGTGTAACGATACCGAAGCGTTGTGGAATTGTATTCGGGAGTACCCGTTATTGCAGCGGTGTAAACAGGTTCAGGAAAGTTTATCGTTTTTGTTTTGCCATCGGCAAGGTTCATCACAAGTATTTCATTGAGGCCGTTTTTGCGGGTCTGGGCCGTAAGATATTTATCGAAAACATCCAGGTATTCAATTTTCACATCTTTGTTGTGGGCAATCACTTCCTTCCAGGTGCTGCGGTCGGCATACCCAGTTAGTGGCGCTTCATACACTTTACAGTTCAGGTTGTCGCGGTCTTTGTATTGAATGAAGAACTTGTCTTTATGGGTATAAACATTGTAGGTAACATCTTTCACACGTGGAATAAACACTTTGAACTTCCCATTGGGTTCCGAGGCCGGCAGGTAATGATACTCCGATGTGGTAAAACTGGCCGTTACTATAAAAATAAAGTCATCGGTTTTACTTTTGTCGAGGCCAACTATAAATTGTTCGTTTGGCTCTTCAAAAACAAGTTCATCGGGTTTCGTATTGCCGATTACATGGCGGTAAACCCTCCACGAACGCAACGCCTCATTGCCAACAGCATAAAACAGCGTTTTGCTATCGTTGGCCCAAACAACGGATTGGACTTTATCAATTTTTATAGGCAAATCAGTTCCATTGGAAAGGTCGCGGACGCGTAATGTGTAATCGGCAAACGAACCGGTTTCGTTGCTCATATAAGCGGCAAGTTTATTGTCGGGACTAACATCGTAGTAGGAAAAAATAAACGCTTGTTTTCCCTCGGCCATCTTGTTCACATCAAAAACAACTTCCTCTGGAGCCGAAACATTTCCTTTTTTACGGCAGTTCAGGCGGTATTGTTTACCCGTTTCGGTGCGGGTATAGTAATAATATCCGTTGTCTAATTGTGGTACAGTTTCGTCATCTTCCTTAATACGGCCTTTCATTTCGGCAAAAAGTTTGTCCTGCAAGGCTTTTGTAGGGTTCATTATCGTATCGGAATATGCATTCTCAGCATTCAGGTAATCAATCACTTCGGGATTGGTTTTGTCCTTGAGCCAGAAATAGTTGTCAACACGCTTGTTGCCAAATTCGGTAAACTCGCTGGGTTTTATCAAAGCCACAGGAGGTGCGAGGAAATCGCTTTGCTGGGTTATTTTCACGGTTTTGGGTGTTGATGGATTGCAGGCAGCCAATCCGATTGCTATTGCAAAAAGCGGCCAAAATTTTATTTTATTTTCCATACGTTAATTGTTTTTAGGATTTGAGCGTAAAAGTAGTTAAAACTGTTTCAATTAAATGGGTGATTCCTGGTTAATCATCTGTTAACAAAATGAACTACTTTTGAAGAAGTGCATTTTCAACCTTTTTGGGACACTGTTTCATGAAAAAACTTAGCTTTTTAATCCTTACTTATTTGGCATTTACTATGTTGCAAGCCCAAACCACTATACAGTTTGCCGGAATTACCTGGAATGTGCGGACTGGCTCCGGTGGGCCGGGCCCAAATAATTGGTCAAACAGCACCGATAACGTATGGGTTGATGGCGAAGGGCAATTACATTTAAAAATCAGGAAAGTTGGGAATACTTGGTATTGTTCCGAAATTTTTGCCCAACATTCATTTGGATATGGCGAATACCGGTTTTATGTGGCTAACAATGTCGAAACCTACGACCCGGAAATTGTAGTTGGTTTGTTCAATTACGAAACCGATTTGCGTGAGATAGATATCGAATTTTCAAAATGGGGAAACCCAGCCAACGTTTCGGGATGGTACACAATACAGCCTGTTGTGGCCGGAAACCAGCACAGTTTTGCGCTCAACCTAAGCGGCGATTATTCAACCCACAAGTATATCTGGAACAGCAGCAACATATTTTTCCAAAGTTACCATGGACATTCTGCCGCTTTGCCATCGCCCGATAAATTGATCAGCGAATGGACATATACAGGAAACAATATCCCACCTGTTGGGAACGAAAGGTTGCATATTAATTTCTGGCTTATGGGCGGTCACGCTCCTGTAAACCAACAGGATGCAGAATTGGTTATAAAAGCTGTTTTTGTGCCTTCTGCAAGTTCAATACAGGTTCAGGAAAGCAAAAACGAATTACAGATATTCCCCAATCCGGTTTCCGATAAACTGCATGTACAACTACCGGATAATTTGTCGGGCAGCATGGTTTCAATTTACAATTCTAATGGACAGAAAATAGTAGAACAAGCTGCAATAAAAGACAAAGCAGAATTTGATTTTGGCAAACATCCAGCAGGGATTTATTATTTAAAAACGATTAATAATCAGTTGGTTGGGGTTAATAAATTTATAAAAATATTTTAGTTTTTTTTGCATCAGATTTATTAAAAGCCGAGTTTAGGTATGTCAAGAGGAATTTAAGGGGTTGAAAGCTAATTATTATTTTGGCTTGTTGGCTTAATACTTGAAGAAAATACAATCGGAAAATAATTCTGATAGCTATTAATAATTTGACTTCATCCTCTTTTTCTTACTTTTTGCTTGATCAAAAAGTAACAAAAAATCAAGGCTTTATAAAAATACTTGCGTTTCTAATCCGAAAGTATCTTCCCGCAATACAAGGCATGGGAGATGGCACAATTCCGGGCTTTTGTAGTTGCTGTGTATTGCTACGCACATGCCTTCCACACATACCTCCGGATAAGAACCGCTGTCGTATTTTTATAAGGCCAGTCCTTCGCAAGATAGTTCTTGCTTGGGGAAAAACCGGTTCGGAAGGATCTGGTAAATATTGTAAAATTTGAGTTTGTAGGGACTGGCCTTGTAGAGATTTTACGCAGCTGTAGCCGAAGGTAAACCGCGTTGGCATGTGCGTAACAAAACACAGCTTCACCTGCTCCCAAGATGTTGTACCCAAATTGTCAAGCCTTGTTTTGCGGGTGTTTACCGAGGTGTACAGATGTGTAAAATTTATA
>CAJAXK010000106.1 GCA_903946925.1 uncultured Bacteroidales bacterium
GGGGCGAAAGGTTTTTGCATTACTTGCCGGGAGGCGGGTTATATATTAGCCATCCAACACCCGGTTCCGATTCGCTCGATTACGTGCTTACCGACTATCTGGGTACATGGTACAAAGTAATAACCGATAACGGGGCAACTGTCGAACAGTATAGTTTTGATCCCTGGGGCCGCCGCCGTAATGCCACCGATTGGACCTATACCAATGTGCCTAACACATTTATCTTCGACCGAGGCTACACCGGCCACGAAATGTTAGATGCATTTGGGTTGATAAATATGAACGGGAGAGTATATGACCCCATTGTTGCAAGATTTTTAAGCCCTGATAATTATGTGCAGGATCCGCAATTCAGCCAAAGCTACAACCGCTACAGCTATTGCTTTAACAACCCACTAAAATACTCCGACCCAGGTGGATACCACCAAAAACCTTTGGATTGGGACATGCAAAACCCAATAATTGGCGGTGGTGGTTACATGGGGTCTATCGCTAACGGTACCTACCCCAACGTTTTTACTTTCTAAAAATTACCGTTCCCTCAATCATTTATACCGTTACCTCAATAAAACCTACCGTTCCCTCAAAAGTAGAGCAATGGCATCCCTGAATTAGTATATTTGCAACCTTAGTTTGAGAGTATTGTGCAAGCTGTTTCGGGCAGGCAGGATGTTGGGAGGAGTATAGCACTATAAGGCAAGGAATACGAAGGTGGCAGTGTGGCTATGAAAAGTAATAATAGTATTTTTTGAATCCAACAATAATAAAAAGGGTACCTAATATGGAAAATTTCAAACTCATTAACATTGTCTTCATTCTTGTCCTACTTTCTCTGTTTCTATCTGCTCAAAACACTAACCAAGGGGCTATTTACAATTTAAAAAATGCACTTGCTACTTCGCCAGAAGCAGCTTTGTTAGGACGGTTTGGAGATATACCGGTTAGTAACTATACTGGTACCGCTGATATTTCAGTCCCCCTATGGACCATAAAGGAAGATAACCTGGAAATACCTATAGCATTAAAATACTGTAGCTCGGGTATCAAAGTTGAAGACGAGGCCACATGGGTTGGTCTTGGTTGGTCATTAAATCCAGCGGGCAGCATTATTCAAATTCCCAATGGGATAGTTGACGAGTTTGATGATATTGCAGATATAAGCTCACAGGGGTATCAAGCAATACTTTCACCCCCATATTATGTAATTCCACCATTTTGGGAACGTCCTGAAGATCAAAATGGCGTGTGGCCTGGTTCAAGTGAGGATGGGTTGGATGATAGCTTTACTGTCATGACACTTGCTATAGGGAGGGGACAACCAGATATTTACTTTTATAACTTTGGCAGTTATTCTGGAAAATTTTACAAAAACCCAATTACAAAAAAAATAGTTTTTCTTGATAAAAGGGATGAAATTTCATTTGAACAATTAGATGCATATAACTGGACCGCTCAGACAATTGACGGAAATAAATATGTATTTTCTGAGGTAGAATATTCTTGTGAGGTATCCCAATTCCCTGATTATCGTTATGTAGGCCAAACCTGGAATTTGATAAAAATTGAATTGAGTAATCATAAAACAATCAATTTTAAGTATTCAGACGGTGGATACAAATCATATCTGTATAGTGAGAATTATAGGGATCCAGCGGAGACTATACCTCCAGATATGTATAATGGCTATATTCGCGACGAATCAAAAGAAGTCTTTAACAGAACAAAGTATTTGAACGAAATTAGTACAGATGATACTAAGATAGTTTTTAACTTGGATTTCAGCAATAGGCTCGATATGATCCCTTTTGTTGAAACTGATGGTCAAATAAGAAAAACACCACTGCTTAGTTCTATGGATATTTACAGTTTGGTATCCAATAAAATAATCAAATCCTATCAATTTACATACTCATATTTCCCTTATTCAACAGTTGGAGGCAATTATCTAGTGTATTCAAATGATTTGCATGGGAAAAGGCTACGATTGGATTCAATCAAAGAAATAGGATACTCAATTGCTGTACCACAATTGCCTGATAATTCGAAACCTCCTTATAAATTTTTTTATAATAGCATTGAATTGCCTTTGAAAACATCTTATGCCAAAGATTATTGGGGGTATTACAACGGAAAAAACAATAACAGATTAACACCTGATCTGTCGTTTCTACATTACTCAGGAGCTAATCCTGAATATCAAATATTGCCTGAACATTTATTTAATGGAACAATTAAGTTTACTGGAAGGACACCATCTGAATTTGCAGACAGAAGCGTTGATACAGCTTTGTCCAGAGCTGGCATGCTTACTATGATAGAATATCCTACCGGAGGAAGCACGTCGTTTAATTATGAATCAAATGAATTTTCTAACTATAGCTATCCCTTAAAATCTCAAATTAACAATTCTACCCACGATATTACCCTAATGGATAAAAATGAGGTATCTGATAATTTATCAAATACAATCTCTTTAACAAGAACATCAATCGTCCATTTCCACAATTCAATAAATAAAGGCACGCCTTGGCAAACAGCAACATTTCAAGAAATGCTTCCTTCCTATATAGTCCTAAATAAGTTATATTGGGGTAATGGTTCAAACCCTACAATTACACAAATGATAAAGTGGCAGATGACCAACAATATTGAGACTCAAAACAAATTCAATAATGAAGGTAAAATAGAATGGAATGAAGATGTGCCAATAACTCTTGAACCAAACACCTCTTACGAAGTTCGAGTATATTTACCAAATGAACTTGGCCCACAAGATAACTCAACAGGTCAAGCTTCAGTAATCTCCCATTTTACATATTATAATATCCCGGATTCGTATCTAACAAAAAGTTATGGCGGGGGTGTTCGCGTTAATTCGATAATTAACTATAGTTATGACAAAAAGATAATAAATGGAAAAACCTATAAATACAGTATCATCTCAGATCCAAATATCACTTCAGGTTTGCTAATGTCACCTTTAAGTTATATTTATAAGAGGAATCATTTTAGAGCGGACTATGTTTGTATAAATGAACCATTTAAAGGTAATAAGTTCGAAATATCTAATTCATCTTCATTACTTGTATATTTCATGTCCTCAGAAAGTAACATACCGTTTTCGAATTCAGCAATTGGCAATATTATCGGTTATTCAAATGTTGAAGTAAGTGCCATTGAAGGGAATGGTATAGGAAACGGCAAAGTAATTCAAACATTTCATAATGTACCTAACATCACTTTTCCATGTATTCCTGATATACCTGATTTGTTAAATGGAAAATTAATACATGAGTTATACTTGAACAACGCCGGAAATCCAGTAAAAAATATCAGCTATACATTTGAAAATATTATGCCACAAACTAGTTTTATTGGTATAAAATGTTTCAATGCCACGGATGTTGATCCTTATGCAATATATTATTGTTGTGATCCATCTTGTATGAATCTTGATCCATTCATGAGATGTTGGCCATGTTTGGTTAATGCTGATTATGTTAAAAGATATTCACTAGTATTCTATAAACTTGAAAGTCAGTGGAATGTTATACAGAATAAAACAATAACTGAATATTATCCTACAGGAAATATTTCTACTTTGGTTGGTTACACGTATAATAATATAGGCCAGTCTGTAGAGATTCAATCAACAAATAGTAAAAATCAATTATTAAAGAATAAATATCTTTTCCCAATTGATGACATTTCACCTCGTTCAATTCTGCTTACGCAAAATCATTTGTATGATCGGCTTCTAACACAGAGTACAATCCTTGTAAGTGATGTAAGTGTAAGTGATGTAAAGGAAGAAATATTCTATGATTATGATGTAATTCCTGGTAGTCAAAACATCATTGCTGAAACGTCAGTTCGAAAAAAGATTGCAAATTCTAGTTTATTTGATTTGGTTAATTACGATCTATGGGATATTGATAAAAATCTCTTGCAGTTTACTGAAAGGGAAATTAGGACAACTATAATAATGGGCTACAACAATACTTACCCCATCGCCGAAACCAAAAACGCCACCACCACCGAATGCGGTCACACTGGCTTTGAGGATTCTGGATATAATGGCTGGAATGCTTCTTTTTCAATGGCTATTACATCGGGCGATTTGATTAAGACTGGAAGAAAATCAGTTTTTTTGTATGATGAAACAGGGGCATCAAAAATATTTGATGTCGGGAAAAATGCTGAAAACCATAGCGGTTATAAAGCAACTGTATGGGTAAAAAAAGGGATTGACATAGGTTTCATCGAGATTGGCATGCTTGGGCAAACACCTACCCGTATATACAACACAGGCGATGGGAATGATTGGCATCTGCTTGAAGTTGAGCTGCCACAAGTGAATCTTGAAGGCTATATTAATGATAATCTAAAAATAAAAGTAAAGATTGGCTCCACATCTAGTACTGGAGCCTACTTCGACGACCTCCGCTTCTACCCCATGGATGCCCAAATGACCACCTATACCTATGAACCTTTAATTGGCATTACTTCTGCCAGCGATGCCAACAACAAGCCCACCTTTTACAATTACGATCCTTTCAACCGACTTTCTTATGTAAAAGACCATCAAGGCAATATCCTTAAAAAGTACGATTATCATTACAAAACACC
>CAJAXK010000107.1 GCA_903946925.1 uncultured Bacteroidales bacterium
CCTCCAGTTATTACAAAACCTCCGGTTTCGTGGTCGGCAGTAACAATAACAAGGGTTTCTCCATCCTTGGCAGCAAATTGAAGGGCTTTACCAACAGCATTATCGAAATCAACAACCTCGTCAACAACATACGCAGCGTCATTATCATGTCCGCCCCAATCAATCTGCGAGCCTTCAATCATGATAAAAAAACCTTTTTTATTCCTTTTCAGCATTTTGAGTGCCATTTCGGTTGCATCGGGAAGCATATTTCCACGTCCTTTCGATATCCTGGGCATGTGTTCATCGGCCAACAAAGCAGCAAGGCGTTGGGTTGAAGGGATGTCCACATCTTTCAGATCGCGGGCTACCAAATAACCACGGGCTTTCAGGCTATCAATCAAATTGAGGCTGTCGGCCCTGCGGGCAAAGTGGTTGTAACCGCCTCCAATAAACACATCAATATCGGTTTTCAGGAAATCGAAAGCAATATCGGCATATTTGGAACGGTTGGCGGTATGGGCGATAAAAGACGCAGGTGTTGCATGTGTAATTGCCGATGTTGAAATAAGTCCAGTTGCAAGTCCACGTTTTTCGGCCATTTCGAGTATGGATTCTACCGGTTTGCCATTTGCATCCACGCCTATACTCGCATTGTTGGTTTTAACACCCGATGAAAGGGCTGTGCCTCCTGCACCCGAATCGGTGATGTAGTCGTTGGCCGAATACGTTACCGAAAACCCGCTAACTGGCATACCGGTTATATTCATAATGCCATGTTTGGCCGTATATCCGGCATACACCTGGGCTGTGCCCATGCCATCACCAATAAGCAGAATAATATTTTTAGGAGGTTTTACTTTTTTCTTTTTCTCTGTTGGGTTACCGGCAAAAAGTACCGGAATAATAAATGAAATCAGGAATATTGTTACTATGGTTCTTTTCATTTTTTTTTGTTTGAGCCACAAAAGTACAAAACGAAACACTAATAAGGCCGCAAAAACAAACCGGACGAAGTTCAAAAAACTTCGTCCGGCTTAGGAAATTATAAAATGGCAGGCTTTGAAGCTTTATTTCTGAATGTTAGGCAACTGAAGGCCGTAACCCATTTTTTTGTCTTCTACCTTGAGCAAATAAGCAAACAAAAGGGCAAGCACTCCAAACGCGGTAAAAATCATCATTGGCAGGGTATAGTTATAGGTGTTTACCGATACGCCTTCGCGCATGATTTGTCCTGTAACGCAATATTTGTCCAAAACCCAGCCAATCAAAGCAGGAACGCCCATCAAACCCCAGTTTTGAACCCAGAATATCAGAGCATAAGCTGTACCCAATTGTTTTTCAGGGATAATTTTTGGAACCGATGGCCACATAGCTGAAGGTACAAGTGAAAAACCAACACCCAAAGCAAGTATCAATACTATTGCTACCAGCCAATTGCTGAGGAATGGAACGGCAAACAAAGCATGTACCATGATTAATATGCCCGAACCAATCATCATAATGGTTGCACCTTTTCCTTTTCTATCGTAAAGGCTTCCAAACAGTGGGGTGAGCAGTATGGTGCCAAAAGGCAACATGGCTGGGATGGAACCTGCCAGATCATCGCTGACCCCAAACTTGTTGACCATTAAATCGGAAGCATATTTTAGGAATGGGAAAACAGCGGAATAAAACAACACGCAAAGTATGGCAATATACCACCAGCCTTTGTTGGTAACAATTGCAACTATATCCGACAATTTGAAGGCTTCTTCGTCAGCAACCGGATTATTGGCTTCTACTTCGGAGGCATCCAGTTTTTTATCCATAAAAATGTACATCACAAAGGATAAAAGACCAATGCATAGCAAAATCAAACCCAATAAAATTGGGCGTGAAACATCAACCATTCCTGTTGCTTTTGCGATAGGCACCGAAGTAGCCAAAGCAAGTGCTGTTCCTAATCGGGCAGTAGCCATTTCGAGGCCCATGGCCAAGGCAAGTTCTTTGCCCTTAAACCATTTGTAGATAATTTTCGATACGGTGATACCAGCAACTTCGACCCCAACGGCAAAAATGGCAAAACCAAAGCCGGCCATCAAAACCTGAGCTTTTACATCAAACCATAAAACATGCCATACCTGTCCATCAAGCGAATGGGTTTGAACTGCCCAATATTTGATTGCAGTACCGCAAACCATAACAATAGCAGCCATAAGGCCGGTGAAGCGGACGCCCATTTTGTCGAGGATAATACCACCGACAATAAGCATACCGAGGAAAACGTTGAACCAGCCGTATCCGCTGTTGAAAAACCCAAAGTCGGAACTATCCCAGCCCAAACGGCCTTCGAGTAAGCCTTTTAAAGGGGCGATAACATCAGTAAGGTAATAGCCGGTAAGCATAGTAAATGCTACAACCGCCAAAGCCGACCAACGGGCAGCTTTTGAATCACGCAAAGTTTTTTTAATGGTTTTTGTCATGTTTTTGGTTTATTTATATTATTAGGATGTATGTTGATGATCGGATTTACGACAATGCAAAAATCGGCTTTTTCCTCTAAAATCAAAAATTATATTTACATCGGTAAAACCTTGGTTTAACGCCAATTGCTTCATTTCATTGCCGAACATCTCATTAATCTCGAACCAAAGGTGTCCGCCCTTAGTTAGTTTGACTTTTGCAAAAGCCATTATTGCACTATAAAAAACCAAAGGATCCTCATCGGGTACAAACAATGCCATATCCGGCTCATGTTCAAGCACATTGGGCTGCATAAACTGCTTTTCGGCAAGGGTTACATAAGGCGGGTTGCTTACAATAAGGTTACATTCGGGTAGCAAATCCCATAGTTTGTTGTCGAGGATATCGACATTGATAAAATTAACTTCGGCCTTGTTTTTTGCAGCATTGGCGGCTGCCACCTCCATGGCTTTTTCTGACAAATCAACTGCAAATATCTCCGAATCAGGAAAATTATGTTTTAAACCTACCGCGATACAACCGCTTCCTGTTCCAATATCAATAATTTTCAACCGGTTATCAAATTCGTTTTTGGAAATGCTATCAATTATCAAACTCACCAACTCTTCAGTTTCGGGGCGGGGGATCAATACGGATGGGTCCACATCAAACTCCATATCCAAAAAGTAAGCTTTGCCAAGCACATACTGAAGCGGTTCCTGGTTAAGCAACCGTTTAACTGTGGTTTCAACGAGAACACTTTTGTAGTTTTGGAGGGCTTCGGAACCCAAAATCACCCTTTGCGTTGGTGTTATGCCCAAAAAATGCTCGAAAATCCGATCGGCCATCGAACGTGATTCTTCAATTGCGTATAAAGTATTTAATTCTAACACTATAGCTTTATACAATTTATTGGTTTCGGTAGCCATACTGGTTTTGTGCTTGCTATTATTGCTTGCCAAAGATATTCTTATTAAAACGCATTTCACAAAAAAATAGATTTAAAGTACCAAAGCTATTAAATATTCAGTATTTTTGATAAAATTTGTACTTAATCCAATCCTTATGAAAAGACTATACTATTCCCTTCTCTTTTTTCTGCTCATCAATTCAATATCAAATGCTCAGGACTTCCTGCCATTTGCTTCGAGCAATTACGCTGGGGTTAACGGATTGCAACTTCAACCTGCTTCAATCGCCGACAGCCGCTATAAATTTGATATGGCATTCTTGTCTTCGAGTGCTGCATTTACAAATAATTACTACGGTTTCGATCCTTATGTGCTTTGGCATCCCAGTTTGCTGAAGGATATCGACCTTCAAGGGCCTTATGTTTCGAGAAATATGGATGGTGCGAACAAATCAGTGTTTATAACCCAAAAACAAGATGTCCTTTCGTTTATGGTTACGCTTTCCGATAAAGATGCCATCGCGTTTACGCCTTCAGTGCGTTCAATCCTGAATCTTGACAACGTGTCGGAGTCCTTAGCTTCCATTTTAGATGATTTGGATCAAGAAACCGACCTCTGGGGTATCAAATTAAAAGATGAAAACGTTAACATGCAGTTCAATTCGTGGGTCGAATATGGGTTTACTTATGCCCGTATAATCATGGATAAAAAGGAGCATTTCCTCAAAGGCGGAGCTACCTTAAAAATTACTCAGGGCATGGGGTCGGCATATATATTTGTGAAAGATTTGAATTATACGGCACATCACGAAGACACGGTTTCTTTTTATAATTCATATTCAAATTATGGCACCTCCGATAATATCACTACAAATGTGAAAGACGATTTGGCATATAAATTTAATGCAAACCCTTCCCTGTCAATGGATTTGGGGTTTGTTTATGAATACCGTCCGCAATGGATGGAGTATAAATACGATATGGATGGGAAAACAAACCTCTGGCGCAAGGATGTGGACAAATACCTTTTCCGTATTGGATTTACAGTTTCCGACCTTGGCTCGGTGAGGTATAGAAGGAACCCGATTAGCCGCGACTTTAATATTGATACCACTCGGTTGTACACTGGCGACCTGGAATTTAATTCAATTGGGGATTTCAATTCATTTATCGACACCACGTTCACTTTTTATGATATTTCGGACAAATACAGCATGAACCTTCCCCTTTGCCTCAGCATGCAGTTTGACGTGAGGGTTGCCGAAGGGTTTTATGTCAATTTTACACCTTACCTCGCCTTGCGCCAGGGCAACGATAATGTGAACAGGGTGCATTACCTTTCGTCCTTGAACCTAATCCCACGGTACGATAAAAAATGGTTCGGGGTTTCGGTACCGGTACAATACAATGCATTACAGCAATGGAACATAGGCTTAGGTTTGAGGTTAGGTCCTTTATGGTTGGGATGGAACGACTTGTTTTCAACATTAATTTCATCAAATAACCGCTACGGGACTTCAGCCTCAGCGGTTATAAAAATCCCAATACTGTATGAACGCCCTCGTGATGCTGATAATGACAAAGTTTCGGATAAAATAGACAAATGCCCCGATATAGTTGGTTTGTTTGCATTGAACGGATGCCCCGATGCTGACAACGATGGTATTACCGATTTAGACGACAGATGCCCTACCGAAGCAGGTGTAAAAGAGTTGAACGGCTGTCCCGATAAGGATGGGGATGGGATAATTGATGGCATTGACAAATGTCCTGATGTAAAAGGACTTGCATATTATGAGGGTTGTCCCGATAGTGATGGGGATAGCCTAATCGACCAGAAAGATGATTGTCCATACAATGCCGGCACGCGTGCAATGAATGGTTGCCCCGATCAGGATAGCGATGGTATTCCCGACAAAGACGATAACTGCCCAACCGTTGCAGGCACCCGCGAAAACCATGGCTGTCCTTTTATGGATGCTGATGGCGATGGCATTAAGGACGAAGCCGATAATTGCCCCGGATTGAAAGGCCCTATCGAAAACAACGGGTGCCCTTATCAGGATACTGACAATGATAGCATTCCCGACAAAGACGACGAATGCCCCAGCATTGCAGGCAAAGCAATTTTTAAAGGTTGCCCGGATACGGATGGCGACGGAATATCCGATAAAAATGATATTTGTCCCACCATTGCAGGAGTACCCACTAACAATGGATGTCCTGAAATTAAAAAAGAAGAACTTGAAATAATCTTAAAAGCATTTGATAACCTCGAATTTGAAACCGGGAAATCTGTGATAAAAAAATCGTCGTTTACATCGCTTAATATTTTGGCAGAGCTGATGGCAAGGCGCACTGATTTTAAACTTTCGCTATCGGGGCATACTGACGATGAAGGTTCTGCTGAATCGAATCTTACCTTATCAAAAACCCGTACCCTTGCTGTAAAGAATTACCTTGTGCAAAAAGGGACTGATCCAAACCGGATAAAAACAGAATGGTTTGGCCAAACAGTGCCTATTGCCACAAATGCAACTGCCGAAGGACGGAAAAAGAACAGAAGGGTTGAAATGAGTATTGTTTTTGAATAAAACACGATTTATATGAAACCAATTGAAACCATAAACCTGTTTTTGCAACAGCCATATATAGCTGTGGTTGGCGTGTCGCGAAACAAAAACAAATTCGGGAACACCGTTTATAAATCCTTGAAAAAGAAAGGCATAAACGTGCTTCCTGTTAACCCGCATTTGACCGAATTTGATGGGGAAAAGTGTTTCAGCGATGTAGAAACCCTGCCCCCGCATGTTAAAGCGGTGTTTGTGAGCACCCCGCCCGAAAAAACCATGCAAATTGTGGAAAAAGCCATCAATAAAGGGATTAAGCATTTTTGGCTGCAACAAGGCTCAACAAACGATGAGGTCCTTAAATTACTTAAAGAAAAACAGGTTGATTATACTGCCGATCGCTGCATAATGATGTTTGCCGAACCTGTTGGAACGTTTCATGGGATTCATAGGTTCCTTTCAAAATTGACAGGGAATTATCCGCAGTAACGAAGGACTGAAGAGGTCAAAGGTCAAAGAGCAAAGGTCAAAAGTCAAAGGGCGAACATTTGTAGGTGGCATAACTTGCACAAATTCTATGCTTATATTGTAAGCGGATTTTACAAGATTGTGGTCAAATACCAATATGGAAGATATGGGCATTTCCATTTTAGACTAAGAAGCAATAGGCCATTTTTGTTTTTTGCCCCGAAAAACATTGATCCAATTGTTTAGCTATTAACCTCATTTACTGTAAATTTATGAAAACCCCATCTCCTTATGAAGAGGAATGTTTGTTTTGCAAAAAACGGATTTTAGAAAATTGCTTTGCATCATCGCTTAATTTTGCTGCAATCTATAATATTGCCCCCATACTTCCGGGCCACTCATTAATTATCCCCAAAAAACATTTTATTTCACTTATTGAATTGCCTGATGACTACATCGCAGAAATGATGGTTTTTGCGAAAAAAGCCACTTCGGTATTAAAACATGTTTTTGAATGTGATGGGTTTGATTGGACTATTCAGGATGGGGTTTCGGCCGGGCAAACCGTTCCTCACTTGCATTTGCATATAATTCCGCGCAAACCACTCGATTTGCCCGAAAGCAACGAATGGTTTGCCAAAATCCCTGAAAACGAAAAACAACTTATTGATAGCCAGCACCGTGAAAGGTTAAGCAACGATGAGTATAATGCCATTACATCGAAGCTTTTACTAGCAGCAAAGTGTATGGGTTTATAAAATGGGTTTTCGATGTTTCGTGCCAAAAACCACCGCTTTTGATTTCAGGCCAGGTTTTGTTTGAACCGGATATTTAACCTTGAGTCCACTCCGAAAAGTCTCTTTTTGCCACAAAGTGTTACGTTGAGCCTGCCGGAGTGGCACAAAGCCTTTAAGTTTCAATAATTCTATATCGCTGATTAACAACACTCTGTGAACCTCTGTGTTCTCCGTGCCTCCGTGGTTTTCTTTTTTAAGGTTTTTGGAGTGGACTCAACCTTAAGGTTTAAAAAATACTTAAACAAAAAATAGTACCACCCCCGAAACGGCAATAATGGCACCTAGTATTTCCCTTCCGGTAACTTTCTCTTTGTTTATTAAAACAGCAGGTGGTATTATAAGTACAGGTGTGAGCGACATAATGGTTTGGGCTATGCCAGCCGCAGTATGTTGCACAGCCATAAGTGAAAACGAAACTCCCAGAAATGGCCCAAAAATGGAGCCTACCAAAAGCCATTTCATTGCTTTTGCATCACGAAAGGAAGCGGGCAACTCCTTATATTTCCTTAAAACAAAAAACAGGAAAGCAAAGCCAACAAAACCAGATATCACCCTGATATGTGAAGCTGAAAACGGATCATAATCCCGCATTCCGTATTTGCTCAACACCAATCCAACCCCTTGTCCGGCGGCAGCTATCACACCCAAAATTATCCCTTTTAATGGGTACGACATTTTGAAAGTTTTATTTTTTGCTCCCAATTTGGGGGATTTTCCATCAGTCCGGGTAAAAATAACAAGTGCTATTCCGCTAAGGGTGATTATCATGGCCAAAATACTTGTTGGCGCCATAATTTCACCTATAATGGCCCAGGCTGCCAAAGCGGCAAAAACAGGGGCTAAAGTCATCATAAGCATAGCTACCCTTGCTCCTGTTATTGTAAAAGCTTTAAATAGGCAATAATCACCTATAATAAAACCAACAATCCCCGAAACGGCAAGCCATACCCATGTGTGTAGATCGGCATCAGTAGGTAAAAAAAGCCCGCGATGGAAATACGAAAACACCGAAAGGAACACCGTAGCCAGGCCCAACCTCAACAAATTTACATGCATGGAGCCAATGCGCTTGCTCGCTGTTTCGAAGGAAAGAGCGGTTATTGTCCAGAAAACAGTTGTTAATAGTGCAGCTAATTCGCCAAGATGTGTTGTCATGTAATTTGTTGGATTAAAGCGCCCAAAAGTAGCCAAATGTAGATTCAATAATATAAGTTTGGAATCTTTTATTCACAAAAGGGAATTAAACCATCAGCTTATTACCTTTGCAAAGCGGTAATGCCAATAGTCATAGTTTCTAAAATTTCAAACAGCAGATGCTTTTCAGCGACGAATATAAAACCATTATAGAGCCGGCACAGGGTTCGTTCCGCGATAAAGGGAGCCGGTTTTTGGCATTCGCGCTGCCGGTAAATTCCGAACAAGAGGTGAAAACACATCTCGAAAGCCTTCGCAAGCAATATTACGATGCTACCCACCACTGTTACGCTTATATTTTGGGGTACGGCAAATCAGCGTATAGGGCAAACGACGATGGAGAACCATCGGGAACAGCCGGCAGGCCCATTTACGGCCAATTGCTTTCGGCTGACCTGACCAATATTTTAGTGGTTGTTGTGCGTTATTACGGCGGCACTAAGCTTGGTGTGCCAGGTTTGATACATGCCTACAAAACCGCAACCCTTGATGCGTTGAACAATACAAGTGTTATAACAAAAATTGTTAAAGAGCACTATTCGATAGAATATCCTTACGAAATAATGAATGATGTGATGAAAATTATCAAAGATGAGGCTTTAGAAGTTATCAACAGCGATTTTGGCATGAAATGTGTTATACGCCTGGCGATCCGACATAGCGAAGCCGGGAGGGTAGTTGGCAAATTCCAGAAGTTAAACCACATAATTATTAATTACTTAACAATTTCTTGATATTAATTATTGCAAACAGATGTTTTTTTTATACATTTTCCCATATACGACTTTAATATTAATAATCAAATACCATAATAATTTTTTTTTCAACTTTGTTATAAAGACTTTTGAACACTTTTAAAAACAACAAACAAATTAAATCAATCTTCTTGGCTATAAAGCTGATAATAAGCTGATTTAACGAATGAAAATAATCTTAGGGTAAACATGCAACACACCGAAATGGAAGGAATAAAAGAACTACACCAGGAAGTTTGGGAAAATTGTCTGAAAGTAATTCGCGACAACCTGAACTACCAAAGTTTTAAAACCTGGTTTTTCCCAATCAAACCAATTAAGCTCGAAAATAATATCCTTACTATTCAAGTTCCCAGCCAGTTTTTTTACGAATGGCTCGAAGAACATTATATAACCCTCTTAAAAAAGACTATACGAAACGAACTTGGCCCTAATGGAAGACTTGAATACAGCATAGTTATGGATGGGGCATACACATCAACGCCATACACTGTCAACATGCCAACAAGCAACCGAAAAGCTACCACAAATCCATCTGTTCAGATGCCGATAGATCTTAATGCTGGCAAATCAAAAGAAATACCTAACCCTTTTGTTATACCTGGCTTAAAAAAAATCCAGGTGCAGTCGCAATTAAACGAATCGTACTCCTTTGACAATTTTATTGAAGGCGATTGCAACAGGCTTGCACGCTCTGCCGGCTACGCGGTTGCCTGCAATCCTGGAAAAACAGCTTTTAACCCACTATTCCTGTATAGTGCCGTAGGTTTGGGCAAAACGCACTTGTCGCAAGCCATTGGCTTACAGGTAAAAAACAATTTTCCTGAAAAAACAGTTCTTTACGTTGCTACTGAACAGTTTACCCAACAGTTTATTGACTCTGTGCGCAGCAACAACCAAAACGATTTCGTACATTTTTACCAAATGATTGATGTCCTTATTATCGACGACATCCATTTTTTATCAGGTAAAGAAAAAACACAGGATGTTTTCTTTCATATTTTCAACCATTTGCACCAAAAGGGAAAGCAACTTATTTTAACAAGCGACAAACCTCCTGTTGAGCTTAAAGGTTTGGAGCCAAGGCTTTTATCGAGGTTTAAATGGGGGTTGTCTGCCGACCTTCAAATTCCTGACCTCGAAACCCGTATAGCTATTCTCAAAAAGAGGTTATATAAAGATGGTATTGATATGCCGTTTGAAGTGCTCGAATACCTTGCCTATAATATCACCAGTAATGTGAGGGAGCTTGAAGGCGCATTGATTTCCCTGATGGCACAATCATCGTTGAACAAAAAATCGATAACTATCGAATTGGCAAGGCAAATGCTTGAAAAATTCGTAAAAACATCACAAAAAGAAATCTCGATCGATTTTATCCAAAAAGTAGTTTGCGACTATTTCGATATCCCTGTTGACTCGATAAACTCGAAAACCCGCAAACGCGATATAGTGCAGGCTCGTCAATTGGCAATGTACTATTCGAAAAAACACACCAAAGCATCACTTGCCACCATTGGCCTGCATTGCGGCAACAAAGACCACGCAACCGTGTTGCATGCTTGCCGTACCGTGAACAACCTAATAGAAACCGACAGGCAATTCAGGACTTATGTTGAAGAAATAGAAAAACGCATCAAATTTTAAAAAAAGGAGTTTGTTCGTCCACAAAACAATAGGAAGTTGTGCTGCACTGCTTCCTATTTTTATATATACTGCTGAAAGTCAAGCAAATGCTTTGAACCACTGTATAAAAGCGCAAAAAACCTTATTCAAAAAGCCATCCTATTAAAAAACAGATTAAGTTTGTAATCAAATAACAGTTTTAACAAGCTTTTGCAGTGGGGAACTACCACCAGTAAAAGAATACTGTTTTTAATACAATTTCATTGCTTAACATCGAGGAATCTAATAAATGACGATAGTTACCGAACCTGTATTGCATCAAATAATCCCTTCAGGAAAAACAATTCTGTTGGCCGAAGATGATGCTTTTAATGCGTTATGGATAAAAACACAATGCAAAAAGCATAATATTACGCTTGTTGTAGCCATTAACGGTCAAAAAGCCCTTGATTTGGTCTCGGAAACCCATTTCGACCTTATCCTTACCGATATCAACATGCCGGTACTTTCGGGAATCGATTTGATTAAGAAAATCCGTGGTATGGCTTCCATACAATCAATACCCATAATTGCCTTAACCGCAAGTAAAACACCCGAAGACATAAAACGGATGAAGGATTCAGGGGTTAGCGATATACTTTTCAAACCATTTTCCGAAAGTGATTTAATTGGGAAGTTAAGTTTATTTTTGCAATAAGGTTTACAAAACCCATCAATCTGTCCCATTAAAATCCAGCAAATGAAAATATTAATGGTTTGCTTAGGCAATATTTGCCGTTCGCCTTTGGCAGAGGGGATAATGCGTTCAAAAATCGAAAAATACAATTTACAGGCTGATGTTGATTCGGCTGGCTTTGAACCTTTCCATACTGGCGATGCCCCTGATTACAGGGCAATTAAAGTGGCCAAGCAACATGGCATAGATATTTCCGGCATACGATCGAGGCTATTCCGAAAACCGGATTTTGAAAAACATGATCGGATTTATGTTATGGATAGCGGAAATTACAATGATGTGAAAGCTTTGTCAGAAAACAAAACCCAAATGCAGAAAGTAGATTACATTTTGAACATCAGCTATCCAGGAACCAATAAGCCTGTTCCCGATCCGTATTATGGAGGGGAAGATGGTTTTGAAAAAGCATTTCAGATGCTTGATGCAGCCACCGAATTGATTGCAATGGAACTGAAAGATAAAAATATGGTGATTTAGGATTTGAAACTTGAAGCAAGGAATTTAGACCAGATAAGGCTTAAAATAAGATAAATGGATAAGAATCAGGAACCCGGCAGGGAAGATATTTTATTAGCTGCAGAACGAATTAAACCGACCCTGCACAGGACGGCTATATTAACATGTAGATATATTGACGAATTAGTTGGTGCGAGTATCTATTTTAAATGCGAAAATTTCCAAAAAGCAGGTGCTTTTAAATCCCGGGGAGCCACCAACGCACTGCTTAGTTACGACCAATATGATATAAAATCAGGAGTGGCAACCCATTCGTCGGGCAACCATGCCGCCGCTTTGGCACGGGCAGCCCAGCTAAGGCATATACCAGCTTACATTGTTATGCCCGAAAATTCTTCGAAAGTAAAGGTAGAAGCGGTTAAAGGCTACGGTGGAAGAATCACTTTCTGCAAACCAACTTTAATTGCCCGCGAAGAAAAACTTAACGATGTGTTGAACGAAACCAATGCTTTCGAAATACATCCTTATAACAACTATGCTGTAATTGCCGGGCAAGCCACCGCTGCTTTGGAACTAATTGAAGATCAGCCTGGATTCGATACCATAATTTCGCCTGTGGGCGGAGGTGGTTTGTTAAGTGGCACTGCACTGGCTGCACATTATTTTTCGCCAAAAACAAATGTTATTGGTGCCGAACCTACAGGCGCAGATGATGCATATCAATCGTTTTATCAGAAAAAATTTATCCCTTCCATTAATCCCGACACCATAGCCGATGGGCTAAGGACTTCGCTTGGCAGCCTCACATTTCCTATAATCCGTCGTTTGGTAAGTGATATTGTTACAGTAAACGACCATGCAACCATCGAAGCCATGAAACTGGTATGGGAAAGGATGAAAATTATTATTGAACCTTCTTCCGCTGTGGCTTTGGCAATGGTTATTAAACATAAACACCGCTTTGCCGGACAAAAAATAGGAATTATTATATCAGGCGGGAATGTTGATTTGATGCATTTGCCTTGGATGTAGGCGGTTAGGTTGTTAGGCTTTAGGCTGTTAGGATATAAAGAAGTGTGGGTTCTGCATTTAATGTTAAGGCTTCGAAGGTATAGAGAGTTGATTTGAATTTACCTGAATGACGCAAAACAAATCAAGCTATTAATGTTGAAAAATAGTTCCAGGTTTTTAGCTTTGGGAGGCAATGCACTCTGTATTCTGGAATTATTGGTATTCAGCTTCTTATCAATTAGCTGAAAAATAGCACCTTCAAAATAAACTTGTTTTACAAAAGCAATGAACAAAGGAAACCTTTACTTGATACCTACCCCGTTAGGCGAAACAGGGTTCGAAGCTGCACTTCCGGCTTACAACCTTCAACTGATCCAAAAAATTGATATTTTTATTGTCGAAGAACTCCGCACTGCCCGGCGTTTTTTGCGTAAAGCAGGATACACCAGAGATTTTGAGTCTGTTACTTTTTATTTACTTAACGAACATACGCCTGAAAACGAAACTGATACAATGCTTGAAAAAGCCATCTTAGGGCAAAATATCGGGCTTTTGAGCGAAGCAGGCTTGCCCTGCATTGCCGACCCTGGCAATATTGTTGTTCGGTTGGCACACCAAAAAGCAATAAGGGTTATACCGTTAACAGGACCCTCGTCAATAATGCTGGCGCTAATGGCATCCGGTTTCAATGGGCAAAATTTTGTTTTTCATGGCTATTTGCCGGTTAAACCCGACGAACGTTCAAAAGCACTCCGTGAACTCGAACATGCCATTACCAAAAGCAACCAAACACAAATCTTTATCGAAACCCCATACCGGAACATGGCTATGCTCGAAAGCATTGTAAAATCATGCCATCCTTCGCTCTCGCTTTGCATTGCGGTTGATTTAACGCTACCAACCGAGTGGATAAGGAGCATAACCATAAACGAATGGAAGAAACAAAAACCAGATTTGCATAAAAGGCCTGCTGTATTTTTGCTGGGGAATAGGTAAAAGGAAGTAGGTTTTTGATTGTATAAATGGATGGATGAATCTTCCTAAGTAGCTTCCCCGAAATGACATTGAATTTTTGCACTAAAACGCAACAACATTTCTGACATATTCAGCTAATGAATATGTCTTTACTTATGCAGCTTTTTGCTATCGCAAATAATCTACGGAATTTTTTACTACATTGTATTTTGCTTTCTACAAATAGCTATTTGCTCATACAAATAATCTACGGGACAGTCCGCATGAGGCGGACTGAATATTGGTAGAAATTTAAAAGCACCCCCATTGAAATAAAGTCCCGAAGGGACGCAAGCATTTGAGGTTTTTCTTCTTCGTTTTAGCCAACAACAGCAAAAAAAATGCTGCCCGACTATAGCCAGGCAGCATTTATCTTTTATATTTTCAGGTATTTCAAACTTGTTTTTCTTTAAACCGCAGTTAGCTTCTGTTTGTCAAATATTTTCTAAATAACTGAAATATATTGATTTGTAATTTGTGATATTGGGCAATTAATCACTACCTTTGCACCG
>CAJAXK010000108.1 GCA_903946925.1 uncultured Bacteroidales bacterium
AGTATATAGAACAGGCTAAAGCCAAATCCGGCAAATAAGAAATTGATTTTATTTTGAAAAATACCTGAACGAACTTCAGGTATTTTTTGTTTAAACACAATACATGAATAGGGACTTACGCATAGTTTACATGGGTACACCGGAATTTGCGGTAGAACCCCTGCGTGCCATTATAGAAGCTGGCTACCATGTGGTTGCAGTAATTACGGTTCCCGATAAACCTGCAGGGAGGGGACAGAAGCTGCATATTTCGGCAGTAAAGGAATTTGCTTTAAGCAAAAACATACCGATTTTACAGCCTGTAAAGTTAAAAGACCCCGATTTTATTGCCGAATTGAAAAGTTTTAATGCCAACCTTCAAGTTGTGGTGGCTTTTAGGATGTTGCCGGAGGTAGTTTGGCAAATGCCCGAATATGGGACTTTGAACCTTCATGCCTCGTTATTGCCGCAATATCGTGGCGCTGCGCCTATTAACCACGCCATTATTAACGGTGAATCAGAAACTGGGCTTACCACTTTTTTTATCGAAAAGGAAATTGACACAGGTAATATTATTCTTGCTGAAAAATTGCCAATCCTCGCTACCGATGATGCAGGTTCCCTTCACGACCGCTTGATGTATGCCGGTGGCGGGTTAATTATTAAAACGATTGAATTGATAAAGGGCAATAAGGTTGAACCGAAAAGCCAAGCCAATAGTATTTTAAGTGGCGGCACATTAAAACCTGCGCCTAAAATATTTAAGAACGATTGCAAGATTTCCTGGGACGCACCCTGCGAAAAAACACATAATAAAGTTAGGGGCTTGTCGCCATTTCCATGTGCTTTTTCCAACTTGGTAACTGATAATGGAAGTATAAAGCAGGTAAAAATCTATAAAACTTCGTACCAACTTACCGAAACCGATAAATTGCCCGGAAACATTGTTAGGACTGCAAAAGATTCATTTGCCGTTGTTGCCACGGATGGCCTTGTATATATTGAAGAGCTACAAATGGAAGGGAAGAAAAAGATGGCCGCACCGGAATTTCTAAGAGGTTTAAATATTACCGAACAATTTCATTTTGAAAAGTGAAAAGTGAATGGTGAAAAGTGAATGGTGAACGGTGATGGAATAAAAAATCCCTGCTACGGTGTGGCGGGGATTTTTTTGTGTGGGGCTTTGAGAAATAAAGCTAAGAAGCTGGATTTAGCCGAACGCGGCCAAAAAGAAGATGCGACGGAATGGAGAATTGGAGGCTACTGCGAATTGGAGTGTTCACACAGAACTGTATCTGCCTTATATTTTCATAGATGTGATTGGAAATATATCTTACAAATCAGCCTCTTCCCACTCAATATTTCTCAAATCTACTTCCAAAAAACTTCAGGTTTTATATAAAAAACTGTGTCAATAAAATACAACATTCCGTCCTTGGTCAGCACGTTTTCGTCGTGTAAGTCTTCTATAATAATCCCTAAATCAGGGTTATAATAATCGTTGTTTTTAGTATTTATAAAGCCGTTGTTTTGCAAAAACAATTTTACATGCTCTAAATTTGTTGGGGTTGTTGCTTTAACAAATGGTTGTTCTACCAAAGCATAAAGGGTATTGTTATCTGCTTGTTTGTAAAACCCCTTTAAATAATAAGCGGTATCAGGAAAAAAATAATTGTTGAGTTGCAGGTTGTTAAAATAATCTAACCAAGTGGCATAATAAATAGAATCGTTGAGTTTGTAAACTGTTTTTCCATCCTTTATAAACACGCGCTGTTCTGCACCTTGTGAGAGGTAATGCTTAAAGTTTGAGACCACTCCGATAACCTAAAAATGAAGAAACGCCACTAAGGCACTATGAC
>CAJAXK010000109.1 GCA_903946925.1 uncultured Bacteroidales bacterium
CAGGAGCAACTTATATAAATTCGGATAAAGGAAACACTAAAATTTTTGAATGGAAAGAATAGGGAATTAGTGACATTTTTTGGGGTGTGCATCTAGTATTCAGGTGAGACACCCACCACAAGCCGATACCCCACATTATGGATATTTTCAATTTTCACCGAAGGGTCGGATTGCAAAAGTTTTCGCAGTCGCGAAATAAAAACATCGAGGCTACGGCTTGAGAAAAAATGGTCGTTCCCCCACACTTTGTTCAAAATATCGTCCCTTTTCAGGATTGTTCCTGTATGAGTGCAAAAATAGGCTAACAATTCTGCCTCGCGGTGAGTCAAGTCGTGAACTTTATTTCCATGGGTAAGCTGCAATCCCACCTGTGAAAACTTAAAACTACCAATTTGGAACACATTTTCCTTTTGCATTCGTGAGGAATCAATACTGCTCCTTTTCAGGAAAACTTCAATTTTCAATATCAACTCTTCAATACTGAACGGTTTGGTGATATAATCGTCGGCACCAAGCTGTAACCCATATATTTTATCATCTAAAGTTGATTTCGCCGAAAGGAAAAGTATTGGGACCGCTTCATTTTTTTGCCTGATTTTTCGTGCCAATGTATAGCCATCAATTTTTGGAAGCATTACATCAAGTATATACAGATCATAAGTGCCATTGGCTATTTTTTCGTATGCTGAAATGCCATCCTCGCAGGAATCAATTGTGTATCCCGCCCTTTCAAGGTTATCGCGTGTAACAAATGAAAGCGTTAGGTCATCCTCTACATATAAAATCCTTGCATTCTTCATAATATCAATTCTTTACATTAATTTCCAACACGAAGGTTGTTCCGCTTTTGGCTGTTTGGTCTATACTTATTTTCCATCCGTGTGCTTCGCAAATGCTTTTTACATAAAACAGCCCCAACCCGAAACCTTTAACATCGTGGACATTGGCAGTCGGAACCCGGTAAAATTTTTGAAAAACCCGTTTCTGGTGAAACTTTTCGATCCCAGGCCCATTATCGGATATCAAAACAATTATTATGTTTGCCTTACTATTGGTTTCAATAAATATTATTGGTGAATCGCCAGAGTATTTAACCGCATTGTCCAAAAGATTATAAAAAATATTGGTCAGGTGGTTTCGGTCACCGGTTATCTGGCCAACTTTTGGGTCTAAAATAGTTTTTATTTCCACTTTTTCACCATGGCTTGCTATACAATTTGCAACAACACGACTTATAATATCATTTAATTCAAGATTTTCAAGACGCAGGTGAAACCCGCTTTTTTCGATTCGGGCAATTTGCAACACTTTATCTACCTGATCGTTAAGCCTGTTAACCTCTTGTTTTATCACTGAACCATAAGTCAAAATACGGGCTGGTTCATTTATGGATTCAGGATTGGAAACCACATCGGCTGCAATGTTTATACTTGCAATCGGGGTTTTAAATTCGTGTGTCATGTTGTTTATAAAATCGCGCTGCAATTCCGAAAGCCGTTTTTGGTTCAAGATCACAAAAATAGAATAGGCAAAAAACAAAACCGATACCACCAATATCCCGACAAGGAAAAACCAAATAGTCATATCCCCGGCGATGGTATTATCGAGCAAAGGGAAATTTACACCAAAATAATAATTGTACCCACTATACTTGGGCAAATCTGCCGAAATTGCATCTTCCTTTACTATACCATTGTTGAACAAATAGTTGCCATATTCCATTACATCGGTTTCGCAATTATAGATCCCGAATTCAAAGTCGGTTTGAATATTATATTTTGCAAACTCTATTTTAAGGTAATGTTCCAATACATTGGCATCAATCTCGCTATTCACATCCACCACAAAATAATTCGACGACAATTGCCGCACGGGATTAGGGGTTGAAGGCGCTGTGTTATTGAAAGTATAGATTTTTGTGGCAACGTTCCTCAAGCAGATGGTTACAGTTTGGGCAAACTGCTTTTCTTTATTGCCCCATTCCTTTTTCATAAAATACAACTGTATGGAGATTATGCCGATAATGGCAATTGCCCCTAATAAAACCACATACCTGATATGCTTGTACCTCATTTTTCGGTTAAAGTATAGAAAGGATAAAAATAGTTTTTTTTTAAACAGGAATCTGGCTATTTACATTTCGTTTACAAACTTTTACACTTCGTTTGGATTGTTTTACATATCCTTTAACTTATGAGGGTGCTTTTGCCCCACCTTTGCAGAAACAAAACCTAAATCCTTTAAACATGAAAAATCTACTCCTGATTGCAACTATTTTTGTTCTTGGCTTTTGCCAGGCTACTGCTCAAACAATGAATCCAGTTGTGGCTACCGAATCTACCACCGCGGTAAACCCTAACGCTCCAAAAGCAAAATGGGATAAAACAGTTAGCGATTTTGGCGAAATTGAACAAGGCATACCCAAAGAAGCCGAATTTAAACTATTTAACGAAGGTAAAGAGCCTTTGTTGATTCAAACAGCAAAAGCTGGTTGTGGCTGCACAAACCTCAAATTCTCGCAAGAACCTGTATTGCCTGGCAAATTCACCATTGTTGCCGCTACTTACAATGCTGCCGCCATGGGTCAATTCAACAAAAGCATTACGGTTGTTACCAATGCCGATCCAAACCCTGTTGTGTTAATGATAAAAGGCAATGTTATTGCTAAAAAATAGTTACGGATTTCTCAATTTAGAATCGAAAAGCGGTGTGGTTTTTATGACCACACCGCTTTTTTTATTGTTTTCCTGTTTCGTCACTGCTCTCAACAACTTGATTTGCAACCCTTCTGCTATCCTTTAAAGCTTTGCTGATAATCCACTCCAATTGGCCATTGGTACTGCGGAATTCGTCCGCCGCCCATCGCTCAACGGCTGCATACACATCTTCATCAAGCCGCAAGGCAAAAACTTTCTTTTTCGGCATCAGGTTTAATATTTTCCATTTGCAGGCAGCATCATTTTAGCCACAGCCCTTTGCATATCTTCTTTGTGCACTGTACCAAATAAAACCATGCTGCCATCTTTTTTTAAAACCCTGACACCTATGCTTCCGCTGATATTATAAGCAGTTTTGCGCTTCAACAAACGCTTGCGCCAACCCCAACCACCAAATTCGCCAATTGGGTTGTATTTAGTTACTTCTGCAGTAGCAATTTCCGAAAGCGGTATGCACCTAAGCTTTCGCAACAAAGGGGGGAATTTGTATCTGATGCCATCAGTCCAAATTTCGGTAACAAGGTTGGCACTGAGGATAAATATAAAAACGGCACCCAAAAGTGCAAGTGTAAGTATCCCGCTCCAAATCAGTCCGTTGTTGCTCATCGGGTTGTTGCCAAATGGTTTTCCCAGATAGATTTGCTGGTACATACCCACTATAAACATGATAAGCGTAAAGAGGAATACTGGCAACATTATCCATGGAACAAAGGATTGCCTGAACGATTGCTCTTCCCTAAAGATAAGCTTTTCCATACAAACCTTTAATAAATAGAACCCGCAGATACAATTGGCGAAGCATCCTTGTCCGAACATAAAACCACAAGTAGGTTGCTTACCATCACAGCTTTACGCTCGTCGTCGAGGTCAACAATTTTACGTTCCGAAAGTTTGTTCAAAGCCATTTCGACCATGCTAACCGCGCCTTCCACTATTTTGGAGCGGGCTGCCACAATAGCAGTTGCCTGTTGCCTTTTGAGCATGGCTTGGGCAATTTCGGCTGAATAAGCAAGATGGGCAATGCGGGCTTCGATAACGTTGATTCCAGCAATTTGAAGCCTTTCCACAAGTTCTTTTTCCAAAACATGGTTCACTTCTTCGCCACCGCCCCGGAGGGTAATATCGGTTTGCTCATCGTCAAAATTATCGTAAGCATAGTGACCAGCAAGCTTTCGCACAGCCGATTCGCTTTGGATTTCCACAAAACGATTGAAGTCGTCAACCTGAAAAGCTGCTTTAAACGTGTCTTCAACTTTCCAAACCAAAACAATACCGATCATAATCGGGTTGCCTAATTTGTCGTTTACTTTAAGTAACTCGCTGTTAAAATTCCTTGCGCGTAGCGACACTTTCTTTTTCACGAAAAAAGGGTTGAGCCAATAAAACCCGTTGCGTTTTAAAGTCCCTTTGTACTCGCCAAAAAGTGTAAGCACTGACGATTCATTTGGGTTTACAACCAAAAAACCAGTCATCATGAACATTGCTACTACCAACAGCAGAGGTCCTGTTATCAGACCAAACAGATTTTGGTTGAACAATACCAGTAGCAATATACCACCGGCTAATAGTAACAGAAGGATTAACAGGCCCATATAACCTGTTGAGGTTGAATCTAATTTTTCTTTTTCCATTTTAATATGATATTAAATTGATATTGCAATAATACAACATTTTTTACTATTTGTTACAAAGTGAATTAAATTTTTTTTTTGGCCCTCATGGTTTACTTTTGCTGTTCAAGAAAACAGGGCAATGGAGAAAACATACAAACATATCTTTTTTGATCTCGACCACACTTTATGGGATTTTGAGCGCAGTGCCGAAGAAACCAAACGCGAAATGTTCGTTACTTTTAACCTTAAGCAAAGAGGGATAAAAAGTTATGCTGCTTTCAAGAATGTTTATGTGGAGATAAACCGCACTTTATGGGAAATGTACAGGGACGAAATAATTGGAAAAACAGAATTGAATTTCCGACGGTTTTACGATACACTTTTTATTTTAGGTATTGACGACCGCAAACTTGGCAGCGACATGGCATGGCAGTTTATTGAAGGCATTTCGTCCAAAACATATTTATTCCCCTATACCATCGAAATTTTGGAATACCTGCAACCTAAATATAAACTCCACATAATAACCAATGGTTTTGAAGAAGTGCAATACCGAAAGCTTGAGGGTTCAGGAATGGGTCGGTACTTTTCGAACGTTATTACCAGCGAAGCCGCCGACGCCAAAAAACCAGACCCTAAAATTTTCAAGTATGCCTTAAAAAAATCCCGTGCAAAAGCTGCAGATTCGCTAATGGTAGGCGACGACCTGAGTGTTGATATGGCAGGTGCCCGAAAGGTTGGGATTGATCAATTATATGTAAACCACGATAAAATAAAACATGATGAACAGGTTACTATGGAAGTTTTTTCGTTGGAAAAAATTATGAGGTTGCTTTGAGGGTAGGTGGTTATTTGTTAATGGTTATTGGTTATTGGCGGACACTGAGCTTGTCGAAGTGTTATTGGTTATTGGTTATTTGTAACTCACTATTCGTAATTCGCAATTCGTAATTCCTAACTCGCAATTCGTAATTCCCAGTCTTGAAGCAAGATGAAATTGATAGCCATAAAAAAAACCCACTGGAGTCAGTGGGTTTTTTTTATGTTTTGACATTGGTATTAGTCCTTTTTTGGAACTGGAACTTCTGAAGCTTTAGCTTCGCCTTTTCCACATGATTTTGCTTCAGCTTTGCTGCATGATTTTGCGCAACCTGATTTTTCACCTTCTTTGCCACATGATTTTGCGCAACCTGA
>CAJAXK010000110.1 GCA_903946925.1 uncultured Bacteroidales bacterium
ATACAAGGCATGGGAGATGGCACAATCCCATACTTTTGTCATTGCTGTGTATTGCTACGCACATGCCTTCCGCACATACCTCCGGCTAAGAACCACTATTGTATTTTTATTAGGCCAATCCCTCGTAAGAAAGTTCTTGCTTGGGGCAAAACCGGTTCGGAAGGCGCTGTGTAAATATTGTAGATTTTGAGGTTGTAGGGACTGGCCTTATAGAAATTTTATGCAGATGTAGCCGAAAGTAAACCGCGTTGGCATGTGCGCAGCAAAACACAGCTTCACCTGCTCCCTGGATGTTGTACCCAACTTGTCAAGCCTTTTTTTGCGGGTGTTTAACGAGGCGTACAGATGTGTAAAATTTATATAAAGCCTTGACTTTTTGGCACTTTTGCGTCAAGGCAAAAGGACAAGAAAAAATAAATCTTGTAGCAAATGTTTGTTAAATAGAACCTCAAAATAAGAATTAGCTGAAAAATGCTAACAAAACGACATTGATTCATAATTCGTAATTCTGAATTAAACCAAGTCAAAAAAACATACTCTAATTGGTCTTTATAAACCGCTTGTTGAACGAATTGCCATTCATTGTTATTCTCAGCATATAAACGCCCGCTGCAAATCGCGATACATCTATCGTTTCGAGCCATTCGCCGGAAGACTTGGTTTTGGCTTCGGTTGAATATTGCAATGAGCCTTGCTGATTATAAATTTCAATTTCGACCTGGGTTCGATTTGTGGTTTGATACTCAACATTCAGGTAATTTATAGCAGGATTAGGATAAATGGAGGGTTCAGATTCCACCAGTGCATAATTTACATCGAAAGTTGTTGTACAAGTGCCAGGCATAAAGGTGTCGAGCCAAGTGAGTCGGCTGTGCATCCAGGTTTTCAGGGCTGCCACTTCGCCTTCGTAAGTGCTTGGATACGGCCATGGGTTTGGCCAAACATAAACCCCGAGTATGGGCCAAGTAGTAAAATTCCTTACTTGGGCTTCCATCAACTGCCCCGATATGCTATCAATATAATTATCGAACCAGGCATTGCTGAGTATATTCTGGCGAAGGTAAAGCCAGCGGCATTTCAAATGGTTTTTATAAAGGGGATCCTGCAACAGCCGGCTCCACCAGAATGGCACCTGCCAATAATCGTCGGGGCAAGGGAATTGATAAGCCCAGCCGGTTGTTACATCGCCACCGCAATAATTGGCGTTGTGCCAGGCAATATCATAATCCCAAACCGGCCCCATGCGTATCTTGCCGCCTTTGCTGTCGCGCTCCTTGTGCAGGAATGTGCTTAACCGGTAGCCATCCACATTTTTGCTCAATTCATTCACCAAAAAATAGTCGAAAAAAGTACTTTCTACGGCATATTTCCTGTATCCGTTGATGGTATCGGCAAAATTTGGGCTTTTCAAAGCAGTTTCAAAATCATACACATTATTCTTTATGTAGTTTTTCTGCTGCGTAGTAATATCTTCTTCTTTTGGATATTCGTACTGAAAAAATATAGTTTGGCCATTCGGGTTTGCTGAAGGCGCGTAACTCGATGTCCAACCTGAACCGCCCGAACCTGTTGGCTTGTCAACTTTAAAAATATAACCACCGGTTAGTACGTCGCCGGTATTTTGGTCGGGGCTTAGCTTGGCAATATCCACACGGTTTTTATCGCGCTTTATTTTTTCCGAAAAAATGTAAATCCCTTTGTATTGGCCATTCAAAACCACTTCAACAAACTGGTAACGAGTGCTATAATGACCCATATTTTTCCAAACCTGATATGCCATCACATTGCGGACAAACGATTTGTCGGTATAATTGGCATTTAAAATCCAATCGCTTTCGGCAGGCATTCCCAGCAAGGAAGTATCAATGCTGTTGCCAATTGCGTCCCAGGTTTCGAGGCCATAACTCTTTTTAGGGAACGATTGCGAACTCGAACCGCGAACTTCTATCCCCGAATGGCCATCAAACTCTGGCAAATCGGTAACATAATTTCGGATGCCAGGGCCATTGTTATAAATTTTTAATCCTGCCGGAATTTTTGGGTCATCGGGGATGCTTTGCCCATAAGTATCAATCATTACAATTGGCAAATTGGACGAAGTAAGTTGAAATGGGCCTGTGGCATCAACCCCAAATGTTATGCTCCAGTTCAGCAGGTTCCCGTTGTTTGCCCATTGGTACAAATCCTGAACAATCAATGTCCAGGTGCCATAACCAGTTTGGCCATTGTTCACAAAACCGAGGTATTCGTTTGGCCTGAACGATCCTGTAAACGGTGCCGCGCCCATGGTTATCGAAGTGGCGGCCCTATCGTCAAAAACCGTATTCGTATAATTGTTGCCATCGCCACCGTTGGCGTAAGTGAGCACTACCTGTGATCCATCGGGCGCAACAAGTGTGGCGGCAATATCCGAAACATTGGAATGGTTGATATTGATTTTTACGCTGATAACGCCAAAATTGGTGTCGAGTACCGATGCGCCCAACGAACTTGGTTCGATAGAGAAATAGGCTGGATTGCCTGTTGAAGGTATTGAACCACCAGAGCCTGAAAACGTTTGTGCTTTTACCTGAAAAGTTATGCTTGCAAGAAAAAGGAAGAAGAAAAGTTTTTGCATAAAACTGTTAGCACAGCATAAGTTGCTGCCATGCCGCAAAATTACAACAGATTTGGGATGGATTTAAAAATATTATAACTATTAAGGGGTTTAACTTTTAGGGGTTGGGAGTTGGGGTTTGGGTTATTGCATTTTAGGGGCTATTTCTTATTTTGAAATGCTAACCGACTGTCACCTAAACCAAAACTTTGGTCAAAATGGTTTAGTTTTTTTACTTTTTGCTTGATCAAAAAGTAACCAAAAAATCAAGGCTCTATAAAAATACAATGTGTTTCTAAGCCGAAGGTATCTTCCCGCAATACAAGGCATGGGAGATGGCACAACCCCATACTTTTGTCGTTGCTATGTATTGCTACGCACATGCCCTACACAAATACCTCCGGATAGGAACCACTATTGTATTTTTAAAAGGCCAGTCCTTCGCAAGATAGCTCTTGCTTGGGGCAAAACCGGTTCGGAAGGCTCTATTAAATATTGAAGATTTATAGGTTTTAGGGACTGGCCTTATAGAAATTTTACGCAGATGTAGCCGAAGGTAAACCGCGAGGGCATGTGCGTAGCAAA
>CAJAXK010000111.1 GCA_903946925.1 uncultured Bacteroidales bacterium
GACAGGAATTCAGGGGTTTTATGCAGAAAAAACTCTTTTTCATAGCCATACATGGTTTCAGCCCCACCGTTCACATCCAAAAAACGGCCATCTTTGTCCAGGATATAAACTGCATCGTTTACGCTATCAATAATGCCCTTGTAAGTACTCTCCGATAACTGAAGTTTTTGTTCATCGTTTAACCTGCTGGTAACATCGAACAAAACCGCTTGATATGTTTTATCTGGCATTAATTTCGAATGCATTTCAACAGTTATCAGGTTGTTGTTTTTGCATTGAATTTCCCTGTAGGTAACAACAGTCTGGTTTAACTGAAGTAAATCGAACCTAAACGGCTGTTTTTTCAAACTTTCTTTGGTAAACAGCACTTTCGAAATATGGTGGCCTACAAGTTCTTCGCTTGCGAAACCTGTAATGGTAAAAATACTGTGGTTTGCTGCGGTGATAATTCCTTCAGCAGAACCTGTAAGGATGCCTTCGACTGCAAAATTGAACAATTCGCGGTAATGGTTTTCGCTTTTACGCAACGACTCCCTGGTTTCTTCCCCTTCGAGGGCAAGTGCGAGTAGCCTTAATAGATAACGATCAGTTTCCGTGTATTCGTAATCATGTTGAAACACAACGCACAGTGAACCAACCGCTTGCCCATTACACCTTACCACTTGCCCGAGATATGTTTTTAAACCAAATAAACGCACATTCGGATCGGTTTCGGCATAAATTGTTTTATCCAAATCCTTCACGTAAAAAGCCTCGTTTTGGGCAATATTTACCACATCGAAACAGATGTGGCCAACGGGGTCAACCTCAGTTTTATAATCTACAGGTGTATTCCATTTGCCAAATGCGCACAAGAGGTTATTTTCCAGCCGGTTATAAAGTGCGCTCGATGCACCTAACAATTCGCCGCAAAGGGCAGTTATACAGTTGATATTGGCACGATAATCATCGCCTAACGAGGCTAAGAGTTGGTTTATGATTTCGAGTTGGTGGAACCTGCTGCTTTTGCTTACAATGTCAATTATGGTAAATATTAAACCCCTAACCTGATTTTCGTCTGATATAATATTTGACAAAGAAACTATAACAAGAACAACCTCGCCATTTGACTTTTTTAGCTGAAATTGCTTTGAGACTATTTCGTTATTGGGCAAGGCATGAATCAGGTTTTCCGATTTTTCCTGACAATGTTTGGGCAGCAAAAAATCATGGATACTTTGGTTGATCAGATTTGGTTTCGAATAACCTAAAAACTTTTCGGCGGCTTTGTTGCAGTTATCAATTATACCATCTAAGTCCGTTGTTATTACGGGTTGAGGCATACCGTTAACGATTGACGTATTGAAATTTTCCATTGGAAAATAAATAAAAATTTAACAATCCCGCATTTATTCCAACCATCCCGCCGAATTATTCCTGCCATCCACCAGCGTTCCATTATATCAAAACAAGAAAGCAAGCCAAACCAATAAAACTTTTTAATCAAATTACCCCACCTTCAACATCGCCCATCCGACATCGCCCATCCGACATCCGATATCCGACATCCGACATCAAACATCCCACATCCCACATCCAACAAAACTTACTCAACAGTAATCTCGTCAACAAACAACCATGCTTTTTTACCTGTCGCAAAGTGGTTTTCGGGACAATTAACCCTGTTCATCACAAGTACCCGAACAAAAGAGGCTTCTGTTTCGGGAAATTTGAGGGTAAATTCGGTCCTTTGGGCAGTTTTGTTCCAATTGCTTTGGTTAATATCTGTTACTCCTACCGATTTGTAGGTTAAGCCATCTTCTGAGGTCTCGACAATTACCGAAAGTGGGGCAAATATCAAGGCATCGCTATTTTCAAGGTATCCAAGCGAAACTTTTGAAATTTTAAATTTGCCATCAAGTTTAATCAAAGCACCCATATTTTCGCCTTCGTAACCTAACCATTTGCCATCGGTATAATTAGCAGAAGCCAAAATGCCATCAGTTAACGAAACACCGTATTGCGCTTTGTATTTGTCGGAAGGCAAGGTTGATATATCAGTAGTTTTGCCATAAGAAACAGGAACAAAAACGGTGCTCATGTCGCCAAAGGGCACATTTTTAAGGAAAGCGGCCGCTTTAATGGTTACTGGCAGAATAACCTCAAAAGGTTTGTTGTAGTTGTTTAGGTTAGCCGAAGGTGCATTTCCATCAATCGAATAATTCATTGTCAGGCTATCGCGCAAAGGAATAAGTGTTACAAGGGCTTTGTTGTTGCCCGAATATGTAACCAATACTTTCAGTTGTGGCAAACTTTCGGCTATGTATTCATTTACAGCTTTGTATAAAGTTAATGCATATATTCCTGTATTGCCGGTTGTTGGAGCTTTGGTCAAGGATCCGGGAGTGTTTATCCAATTGGTTTCCCAATTATCCATGTCAATGGCCTGGCCTTTTTGTAAAGCATCGGAATATGCGTTCCAACGGCCAAGGTAATAGCCCCGTATCAAACCGCTCCAAACTTTTGACCCATATTCGTGCAAAACAGGTGTCGAATTGTTTCCCCATTGGGTTAGTTGGCGTTTGGCATCAGCTTCAAAATAGTTGGATTCTTCTTTGTTTTTACCCCATTTACGGGCATTGTCAATCATTCTTTCCAAACGTTGATCCTGAATGGTTGAAGTAAGTCCATCCATCATAACCATAAGCTCGAATGCCCTGCCGAAAACCCTTTTGCTTTCAATTTTTGAGCCTTGCTTGTCCAAATCCAGTGCCCTTTGCAATAAGATATCAACTTTATTCCCAGCATATTGGGTAACTACCTGAGCTAAATCTACCTGAAAAAGCGGACTGTTTTTATAATTGTCCATTGATTGAACAAATAAATCAACGGCATGGTTAAAACCTGGATCATCAAACCTGTTTACATTTGAGCCATACGGTGGTCGCGATTGATAAAGGTTAAGTGGATGCTCGTTGTTGCTTGCATAAACAGTTCCCAATAAAGTGAGCCATGCTTCGTTTATTTTTTCGTCGGTACTGCCATAACGCTGCTGGGTGAAATCCGTAAAATAACTTTTAATGTTAACTTCTTTATTCCTCCAAGCCATTTGTGAGAGCAATTCGTAAACCACTTCGTTATTTTCAATGCCTTCGGGCGAAATACCAAAACCAACCATATTCCCTTTTTTAGGGTTGGCAAGCATTTTAGGCGCATCGCTAGCGAAAAAAGGCAGGTTGCCACCTAATTGCGAATTGCCACCATAGTTATGTATTGTGCTATAAATCCAAGGTTTACCATAAAACCCATCGTGTTTTTTCCAACCTGAAAAACTCTCGTTAGCCAAGTCGATAATCAACATTTTATCGTTCGGAACCCTGCTTAAAAGGGATTCGACAGCGGTTTTATCCCAGAATTTCTCGTTATTGTAAAAAAGCCAACCCTGCATCACCCACACGCCATTAGGATCGGCCTCCGTAATAGCATCCAAAACCGACCGGCCATAAATTGCAAGTTCCTCGTTGCGGTTTGCAGCCGAAACAGGGACTTCGTTTTCGTTGAAAAGGTCGGCCATATAATAATGTACATCGCCAAAAGTTTGCCTGTA
>CAJAXK010000112.1 GCA_903946925.1 uncultured Bacteroidales bacterium
CACCCTCGAATTTACCAATATTTACCAGAGCCTTCCGAACCGGTTTTTCCCCAAGTAAGAACTTTCTTGCGAAGGACCGGCCTTATAAAAATACAATAGCGGTTCTTAGCCGGAGGTATGTGCGGGAGGCATGTGCGTAGCAATACACAGCAACGACAAAAGTATGGGATTGTGCCATCTCCCCTGCCTTGTATTGCGGGAAGATACCTTCGGCTTAGAAACACATTGTATTTTTATTGAGCCTTGATTTTTTGTTTACTTTTTGATCAAGCAAAAAGTAAAAAGCTAAAATAGTTTGACCAAAGTTTTGGATTTGATTATAGTCTGATAGCACATCAAAATAAGAATTAGCCTCTTTAAAATCAGGTTTGTGATTTATCGGCTAAATAACCTACTTTTGACAAATCAATTTCAGCGCAATGACCCGCCATGCTGCAAGTGTAACCAGCCACAAGCTATTCAGTGAGCCACCCAGGTTTTACGAAGCCATGCTGCTTGATATTGAACAGGCTAAAAGTTACATTTACCTCGAGATATATAAATTTGGCGATGATGAGGTTGGGTTGCGTTTCCGCGAAGCACTTACACAAGCGGCTGCAAGGGGCGTTCATATAAAATTACTGCTCGATTCGTGGGGTGTATCTTACGATGAAACCTTTTTCAGCGAATTGATAAGTTTGGGTGGCGAAGTGCGTTTTTTTAGAAAAATAATTTACACTTTCGACTTTTTTACAAAAAACCACCGTCGGAACCACCGAAAGTTCCTTTTAATCGACGATAGGATAAGTTATATGGGATCGGCCAATATTACCGGCTATTCGCTCGATTGGCGCGAATCGGTAATCAGGTTTACCGGTGGCATTACCATGATGTTTAAGCGTTCATTCCTTGAGAGTTATAAAATCTATAAAAAATACATTTTCAACAAATTCACCTATAAAAAGTCAAAATTCCTTGATCAGTTTGAATTGGTGGAAGATACGCCTTCCATTTACCGGCAACGTATAAAAACAAAACTTGAGCGACTTTTCAAAAAAGCTAAAAGTGAAATTATCATCGAAACACCATATTTTTTGCCCGGTCATAAAATCCGCGGACTGCTTGCCGAAGCGGCAAAACGTGGTGTGAAAGTAAAAATAATATTGCCACGGCATTCGGATGTGCGTTCCATTGATTTGTTAAGCAGCAAATATTACGGTTTTTATCATTCCAATAATATTGAACTTGTTTTTTTCACACTTAACAACCTACACGCCAAACTATTGCTGATTGATGGCGAAACATTTGGTATTGGATCACCAAATATTGATTACCGCAGTTTTCGTTATCAGCACGAAGTTATGCTAATCGGCACGCACAAAGGCATTGTTGATGAAATAAAGCGGCACATAGCCGAGACCTTGTTAAATTGCCACGATTTTGACCACCAAAGCTGGATGCGCCGCCCAAAAATTGAAAAGGTTTTAGGATGGATGCTGCTGCCATTCAGGCACATGTTTTAAATATCGAAATAGGGCTTTTATATAGAGTCGGGATTTTCTTTTATTTACGATGTACGGGTTACGATTGAAGAATAAAACTCCTTGAAAATAAACCGTACACTTTGGTAGGCAGTTCTAAAGGCAACTTTTGCCCTTTGCCCTTTGCCCTTTAACTTTTGCCCTTCAACCTTTGCCCTTCAACCTTTGCCCATCAGTATTACCTCAACACGGTTATACTTCCCTTCAACGTCCGTTTTACGGTTCCATTTAGTGTAATTTCGTACACATCGCAAACATAATAATACACTCCATCGCTAACCTCTTTATTGGAGTCTTGTATTTTGCCATCCCATTTAATGGCTGGATCCTGTGTCGTAAAAATGAGATTGCCCCAACGGTTAACTATCTGCAAATCAATTTTTTCAACAGATGAATATGGAAATGGGATAAAAAGGTCGTTCCTCTCGTCAGCATTAGGCGTAAAAATATTCGGGAGGCGGTAAGTTCCGCAAATATCGCTTGCCACGCAAACCGAATCGCTGAATGCACTGCGGTTGCCAACCGAATCAACGGCTATCAGCTTATAGCATCCAGCAATTGTAACTTCAATTTTATGAGTATAGCTCTGCATTTGTGTTGAATCGAGCATGGCATAGGTTTCGCTTTGTGGTGGTCGGTAATAAATTAGGTATTTAACCACATCGGTCGGACATTCAGGGTCAATGGTAACCCAAGTAAGCAAATTCTCAAAATTCTCGCAATCGGTCTCCACACTTAATAAAGGCGGGCAAGGTGCTTCGTTGTCGATTGGGGTTGCACATGTTTCCTGCGAATAATTTATCAGCGGATCGGTTATTCCACTCGTGCCATAAGTACCGATAACTTTCACCAAATAACAATATGGTTTTCCATTAGTCAGGTTGTAGTCGGTATAATTTGCAAAAATTGAAGTGCCGATGGAATCGTAAACGAGGGTAGTTTCGTTTTTCCGATAAACAACAAACTGTTCATTAGTCCATGGAACTGAAGTTGTTATGTTAATCCTAACTTTCATATCGCTGGGTTCCAGAACAAGGAATGGCGATGATGCTTTTTGAGAAGGCCCAATGAGGAAACGCAAACCTGGTGTATCGTTATATAAATCGACCCTGTAACTAACAGCATGGTCGGCAGTGTTTAGGGGTTCGTTGGTATAAATGGTATCGTTGAGGCTTGCTAACGAGTCTATTAATTGAAATGAAGTTCCCGAAAGGTCTTCCGATCGGTAGATAAGGTATTTGTAAGGCCCGGGAGCTTGGATAAAATCCAATTCGGTAGGTTTGGACCAAGCCAGATAAATGCGCCCGTCTGCTGTCCCGGTTTTCAGAACGCTTACATTTGTTATAACGGGAACATCTTTTTTGAGTTGGGCACAGGCTTCGTTGGACGCATAGCTTTCGGCACCATCGGGGTAAGTGGCAACAACCATGTAGCAATAATCAATCCCGCGTGCGAGTTGGCTGTCAACAAACAAAGTGTCGGTTTTGGTAGAAGTGAAAATTAGTTGGTATCCGGTATATGCAGGCACCCCGGTTTCGCAATAACCTGCAACATATCCATAAAACCCATTTCGGCGGTATATTTTATAGCCGCTCACGTTTGTACAGCGGTTTTTATCCCATTTTAATTGTATTGTATTGCCCAATGCTGTGGCTGTAAGGTTTTTGGGTGCTGGCCCAACCACAGTTATATTCATGCTTTTTAAGTCGAAAAGGTTAACGGGCAAATCGTTGTCAGTAGCTTTAAAGTAAACCTGATAAGCGCTTTTCCTTACATGGGCGCAAGTAGTTTCCCATCTGAAAATGCCTGAATTCCGCCCGGCAGAATCGTTAGGTGAAATAAAAACGGAAGGATCATTGATTTCGAACGATGCGCCGGTAGCGGTTAGTTTAATGTTGTTGGTATCGGCATCGGTAGCTGTTACCCTAAATTGTATTGTATCGCCAGCTTCTACACAAGTGTCGTTAATTGGTTCAATAACAGGTGCATTGTTATCGCAGGCAACAATGGTAATTTGCATATCCCTGGTTATGTACCCTATTTTAAGGCCATGCCGCCACTCTTCGATAAGGAATGCGATATTATATTCGCCACGCATTTTTGGGTTTTGCCATAATATTTCACCAGTGAGGGGATCCATGGTAAAAGTGCCGCCAACATTAGAGCCAACCGCATTTGGCAACTGGAAACCCGGAATGTTTTCGCCACCGGCACCACGGCAAGTTGTTAACCTGAACGAAAGGCTGTCGCCATCAGGGTCGTAAGCTCCGGGGTTATGTATAAAAGGTTGGTCAACGCAGCCCTGATCGATAGGAGGCAACAATAAAAGTGGCGATGAATTGACGCCTATAAAAGGGTTTATAATCAATTCGGTTTCAATAAACAGAGGCACTTCAACCGAATTAGGGATATTGAGGATGCCGTAATTCCGGTTCGGATCTTCGAGGGTAATTTTGTAGGTAGCCGAACCGGGGAAAGTATGGGTTCCAACATAAAGGTTTTTTTTAATAAGAGGCGCAACCACTTCCCCTGCATAACCCAAAGGATCGTTATATGGCCCATTGGTGCGCAGCAATGTTGATTTTGTATTGTCGCCCCAATAAATATCAAGCTGGTACCTGTCTGCAAGGCTTAATTCATACGAGTATGTAACAATGGTAATTTCGTATGTAAGTCCAGAAATATACTTAAAAGTAATCTCGCCTGCGCGCTGGTGGGTAGCCAAAAGTGGACCAGCAAAGCAAAACAGCGAAACAAGTACAAAAAGGATTTTTTTCATGATAAATGATAATCAGTTAGTTGCAAATCCGCAGATGCTTTCAGACCCTGCAACCAAACTTCAAAAGTACAAATTTAGCTTTTACACGAACATTATTAATTTTTTAAGTTTTATAATTTTAAGCCCACTCCGGAAACCCTAAAACTTGAAAACCACGGAGGCACAGAGTACACAGAGGTACACAGAGTGTTGTTAATCAGTATTATGAACTTTGTGAACAATGCGAAGTGGTATCGATAATTCCTTTAGAAACAAACAATTATGAATAACCTTAGTGGCTTTGTGCCACATCGGTAAGCACCTCGGCAAGCTCAGTTGCCACTCAGTATTTAACTTTGTGCAAAAAAACTTTTTTGGAGTGGATTCAAAACAAAGTAATGAAATAAAGCTTCCCTATCAAGCCTCTTAATACCCAAGTATTTTTAACATGGATTTATGGCTTTGTTCTTTGGCAAACAACTTTGTAAAATACTCGCCATCTTCGTCAATATCAATAATTATATGTTTTGGCGCGGGGATAAGGCAATGCTGTATTCCGCCGTAGCCCGACAAGGAATCCTGATAAGCGCCGGTATGGAACAAGCCAATATATTGAGGTTCGTCGTCCATAAGTTTGGGTAGGAAAATGGCATTGGTATGCGCTTCGGCATTGTAATAATCTTCGCTGTCGCAGGTAAGCCCGCCGAGGAAAACCCTTTCGTATTCCTGATCCCAATGGTTGACAGCCAAAAGTATAAACTTTTGGTTTATCGCCCATGTATCGGGCAAAGTGGTAATGAACGAACTATCAATCATATTCCACAATTCGCGGTCGTTCTGACGTTTCTGGTCGATGATGCTGTAAAGGATTGCGCCGCTTTCACCAACAGTAAAGGAGCCAAATTCGGTAAAAATATCGGGTTCGGGAATTTGGTTGCGCTGGCAAATGCCTTTTACCTGGCTAACAATTTCTTCGGCCATATAGGCGTAATCGAAATCGAAATTCAGTGAGTTTTTTATCGGGAAGCCGCCGCCAATATTGAGGGAAGTAAGCTGCGGGCAAACTGCTTTAAGGTCGCAATAAACCTGTACGCATTTCGATAACTCGTTCCAGTAATAGGCCGAATCGCGGATACCGGTATTGATAAAGAAATGCAACATCTTAAGCTCAAACTTAGGGTTGTTCTTTATCTCTTCCTCGTAATACGAAACTATATCGTTGTAACGGATGCCAAGCCTCGAAGTGTAAAAGTCGAATTTGGGTTCTTCCTCAGATGCGATGCGGATCCCGATTTTTATTTTCCGCGTAATGGTACGGTCGTATTCATCCAGCTCGAATTTATTGTCGAGGATTGGGATCACGTTCTCAAAACCTTCTTCGATCAGGTTGCAGATATTTTCGATATACTGTGGGCGTTTAAACCCGTTGCACACGATGAAGGTCTCTTTTTTTAATTTGCCCGACTCGTATAGCGATTCTATTATCGGTATATCGAAGGCGGATGAGGTTTCAATATGTATATCGTTCTTCAACGCTTCCTCCAAAACGAAAGAAAAATGTGAGCTTTTGGTGCAATAGCAAAAATTATAGGAGCCTTTATAGTCGCTTTTTGCAATGGCAACATTAAAAAGCCGCTTGGTCTTTTGTATCTGCTTACTGATTTTTGGAAGGAAAGTAACCCTTAGCGGCGTGCCATATTGTTTGATTACTTCCATCAAAGGTATGTTGTTAAAAAACAACTCACTATCCTCAACCTTAAACTCTTCGGTGGGAAAATCGAAGGTCTGTTCAATCAAATCGAGATACTTATTTTTCATTTCGGCACAGGTTTAGCACAATAAAACGGACAAAGTTAGAACATTTCGCTTGGCTTTGTGCGAAATTTTCGATCCAATGTGGTTGCTTGGTTAAAATTATTTGGATTCAGGTGATTTGCATTGGAAGATTAGGCAAGGGCAGATTCATCACAAATTAACAATTAGCCAACTCCGAAAAGTCTTTTTTGCCACAAAGGCACAAAGCCTCTAAGTTACACTAAGTTCTATCGCTTAATAACCATGCTTTGTGAACCTTTGTGTCATAGTGCCTTTGTGGCGTTTCTTCATTTTTAGGTTTTCAGAGCGGATTCACTCTGAGGCTTTTTGAATATCAATGTAAACTGAGAAAGATTTTGTGATTATACCTTTTGTGGCAATAAACGCATCATCGGATCGGACTTATTTATTTTTTTGTATTACATTCAAATCCAATGGGTAAGAAGAATTGTTATTAGCCAAATTTGATAAAAAACAATATAAATTCCGCTTGATAATTTATTTTAAACAAAATGTTAATCCATCTATATTCCGCTTTATATTTGCTTTCTTTTAAGTTCGAGTATCCAGGCCAATTGTAATTATTCTTATTAATTTCTTCTTGAAAAATGGAAGGTTTCAAGCACTGTTTATACAGAAAACCATGGAAACAAACCATTGGTGTTTTTAAAATATATAATTATGATCCACAAATAGTTGCATCTAAGCTCCCCATTCTAGATAAGCTTAAAATTTAACCGGGTATTACTATCGGAGGCCAGGTTAACAATCCCAGTTTTAGGACAATCACTTTTCACTTTTCACTTTTCGCCCTTCACTTTTCCCTTTAGCCCATTTCACTTCCCTCCAAAAAGCTTTATAAACCCCCTTTTTATGAAAAAAATCTTTACCCTACTACTTTTATTGGCAGTCCTGACAAGCTCCCTGAAAGCCAATAATGTAAGCATTACCAACCTTACAATCACAGAAAAAAACACCACTGACCATTACAGCCTTGTTCAGTTCGACATTAGTTGGGAAAACTCCTGGCGCACCTCAGCCGAACCCAATAACTGGGATGCTGCATGGGTATTTGTAAAGTACCGGGTTGCCGGCGGCGAATGGCAACATGCTTGGCTGAATGAAAACGGCCATACAGTTCCCGCAGGAAGTACCTTAATGCCGGGTTTGCTTGACCCTGGCAGCGCATTTAATGCCACCACCAATCCGGGTCTCGGTGCATTTATTTACCGCACGGTTGATGGTACAGGCACCTTTACCAATAACGGGGTGCAGCTCCGCTGGAATTATGGAGCCAACGGTGTAACCGATGCCGATGTTGTGGAAATACAGGCATTTGCCATCGAGATGGTGTATGTACCGCAGGGCAGTTTTTATGCAGGCAGCGGAGGAACCGAATATGATGCATTTTACAAATATCCAACTTCCACAAATGCCTTCCAGGTTACGTCAGAAAATACCATAAATGTGGGTACAACTACAGATTACCTTTCCTATCCTAACAGTTATAATGGAGGTGACATGGGTGGACCGATACCGGCAGCCTTTCCCAAAGGTTATGATGGTTTTTACAGCCAAAAATACGAAATCAGCCAGCAGCAATATGTTGATTTTTTAAATACGCTTACGCAACCCCAGGCAACTGCCCGAAAATTTGATAAACCAAATCCAAGCAACAGGTATGAAATAACCGGTGGTACTGTTGGAGGCTATGCTACCACCAATCCTTATGTAGCCTGCAACTTCCTGACCTGGATGGATGGCGCTGCCTACAGCGACTGGGCAGGGCTGCGCCCGATGACCGAGCTGGAATATGAAAAAGCTTGCCGTGGCACAGCCACTCCGGTAGCCAACGAATATGCATGGGGCACTGCAACAGTGGCAGCCAGCACCTACAGCCTGAGCAATGCCACTGAAGCTAACGAAGACATAGCCACCAATTACAGCACAACGGCTGGAAATGCAGGTTATTATGCAACATACAGCGATGTTAATGGCCCGCTGCGTGTAGGGATATTTGCAGCGAATAGCTCCAATACCGGTCGCATAACCGCTGGTGCCAGCTATTATGGAATTATGGAGCTGAGCGGCAACCTTTGGGAACGTACTGTATCGGTGGGCAGCCCCACGGGTCGTGCCTTTACCGGACTTCATGGCAATGGGGTACTTAATACAGCCGGCCATGCCGATGTTACCGACTGGCCGGGGCTTTCCGGTGATGAAGTTACTGATGCTATCGGGTCCGGCTACAGGGGCGGCGGCTGGGGCAATGATGCAGTGTATATGCGTACATCCGACCGTCTCGACGCTACCTATACCTACACCGGTAGGCACGACTACAGCGGTTTCAGGGCTGTGCGTACACAACCACTTCCCAAGCTTACTACAACAGAAGCAACATTAATAACAGCTACTACTGCCAGCAGTGGAGGAAACGTTACTTCCGATGGCGGGGGAACCATCACCGCCCGCGGTATTTGCTGGAGCACAACCACCGTGCCAACCACTACATTAACAACCCAAACCGCCGAAACTGGCACTACCGGTGAATTTACCAGCAACATGACCGGACTTATTGCAAGCACTTTGTATTATGTAAGGGCGTACGCCACCAACAGCGCAGGTACCGCTTATGGGAACGAGGTGAGTTTTACAACAGAATGGGCCTGTGGTTCTTCCTTGACAAAAAACCATGTTGTTACAGGCGGTGTTGCCCCGGTTGATAAATCGGTAAGCTATGGCACAGTTTCCACCACACTCTTTGGCGGTACAAAGTGCGCAATTACACAAAACTTAGGAGCTACCAACCAGGCAAGTGATGTTTACGATGCAACCGAAGCTTCGGCAGGCTGGTATTGGCAGTTTAACCGTAAGCAAGGGTATAAAGCAGATTGTGCAATTGGAAGCACTTGCTATGTTCCATCTTCGCCTGCCTGGAACAGCATACCTGACTGTTTATCAGCAACTTGGGATGTTGAAAAAGATCCTTGTGCCCTCGAACTTGGCAGCGGCTGGCGTATCCCAACCTATGCAGAATGGACAAGCGCAGATGGCAGTTGGATTACATGGAACGACGCCTGGAACTCCAGCCTTAAACTCCATGCTGCAGGATCGTTGGCAGCTTCAAATGGTTCGCTAAGCTCAAGCACCCCACGCGGCATCTACGGCAGTTCCTGGAGCAGCTTGGAGTTCAATTATAATACGTGCTGGTACCTGAGCTTCCACAGTATTTATAGCGGAATTAACTCAGGCAACAAGGCTTCAGGTAGAAGTGTACGCTGCCTCAAAGACCTACTCCCAACCCTCTCCACAACCGACGCATCAGATCTAAATGCAACAACGGCAACCTCTGGTGGCAATATTACCGATCAAGGCGGAAGCGCAGTAACCGCCCGTGGTGTCTGCTGGAGCACAAGCGCAGACCCAACAACAGCACTTGCCACAAAAACCAGCGATGGCACAGGAACAGGCATTTTTACAAGTACAATAACAGGTTTATTGCCAAGTACATTATATCATATTAGGGCGTATGCCATCAATACCGAAGGGACAAGTTATGGTGAAGATAAAACTTTTACCACCGCTGCTTTTGTATGCGGCACTTCTGCGCTTACTGCAAACCATTATGTTGCTAACGGCGTTGCCCCGGTTGATAAATCGGTAAGCTATGGCACAGTTTCCACAACACTTTTTGGCGGAACCAAGTGCGCCATTACTCAAAACCTTGGCGCCGACCACCAGGCTACCGCTGTTGACGATGCAACCGAAGCTTCGGCTGGCTGGTATTGGCAGTTTAACAGGAAGCAAGGGTATAACCATACCGGTACAACAAGTACCACTGTGTTAACTCCAGAATGGCCTACAGCAATCATTGATGAAAGTGCAGAATGGATTTCAGATAACGACCCTTGTGCTCTCGAACTTGGCGTTGGCTGGCATATTCCGACCAAAACTGAATGGGTATCTGCAGATGCCAGTTGGTCCACATGGAGCGACCTCTGGAATTCTGAGCTTAAACTCCATGCATCAGGCCGTCTTACCTACAATAATGGATATTTAGATAGCCGTGGGTCTTTTGGTTTCTACTGGAGCAGTACGCAAAGTGGTGGAGCCATCGGATGGTACTTACGCTTTGATAGTGCAAGCAGTTTGGTCACAAATTATTACAAGATATGCGGTTATTCGGTCCGTTGCCTCAAAGACTAATTTGATTCATTTGTTTAGTTGACAATTTGATTTTTTACAAAACAAGAAAAAAACACAAACTCATGAAAAATATATTGATTACCCTATTTACGGTGCTTTTGTTTCAGTTGTGGGCGATGGCACAATATACAGGTGGAGTTGGGAGAGGGGATTTTAAACTTAGGTATCCCGCCTGCAACAATCCCACCAATGCCGGCACCATTTCGGCCAGCCAAAACGGTTGCGCCCCGCTGGACCCATCACTTATTTCAGTTAGCGACCCAACAGGCTATGTGGGAACATTGGAATATAAGTGGCAAAGTTCAACGGATGGTAGCACTTATACCGACTTGAGTACAGGCACTTATACTGCAACAACCTACGATCCAGAACCTATTTCCGTTTCAACTTGGTACAAACGCCTTGTAAAAGTTACCTGCGAAGGCGCATGGGTGGAGTCGTATGCGGTAAAGATGATCGTATTGCCAAACTTAGCCGGAACGGGAACCGCTACCGATCCATATTTGGTTGCAACTGCCGAAGATTTGAACCGCGTGCGTTGCTTTATTGGCCCTGCGTACGCGGGTTTGTACTTTAAAATGACTGCGGATATTGATCTGGCACCTTATTTGGCCACTGGTGGCGATGGCTATATAATGTGGGGCAGTTCGGGCTGGGACCCGATTGGTACGGATAACCCGGATTACAAATTCTACGGTCAATTTGATGGCGATAACTTCAACGTTACAGGCTTGAAAATTGATAGGGGTTCAACCTCTGGTATTGGGCTTTTTGGCAGTATTGCAAGTGGAGCTTTGTTGCAAAACATGGATGTTGTTATAGATCCATCCTGGTTTTTAAAAGGGCAGTCGCATGTGGGTGGTTTGGTAGGTGTAAATGCCGGATTAATGATTAATTGCAATGCAAGTGGTGAAGTTATCGCTACAAACGGCTTATCCGGTGGGCTTGTTGGTCACAACAGTTGCACCATACTAAAATGTTATGCTGCCGGCAATGTTACAGGAACATGGTCGGTTGGTGGCCTGGTAGGATATAACCATGGCGGCACAATAACACAATGCTATTCAAGGGCGGAAGTGAATGGGGATAATCTTGGAGGGCTTGTGGGCCAAAATGATAACAGTGCTTCAATTAACGAATGCTATGCAACTGGGTTAGTCGGTGGCGGATCTGGTGGCGGTGGATTGGTTGGCAACAATTCAGGAAGCGTAAACAACAGTTATTGGGATAAAGAAACCACCGGAAGATTGTCAAGTGCTGGTTCTGATATCAGTTTTGGGAAAACTACTGCCGAAATGACAACGCTGTCAACTTTCGTGGATTGGGATTTTACCTCACCTGTTTGGGCCATTTCCAGTGGCACAAATGATGGTTATCCAAGTTTATCACCTCCGGTTCAGGCATCAGCGATTGTTTTTTCAACTATTCAAGATCACCAAATGACAATCGGCTGGACCAATGGCAATGAGACAAAGCGGGTAGTATTTGTGAAAAAGGCCATTATAGGCACAGCATTACCCATCAACAATGTTGCATATACGGCAAATACAACTTTTGGCGATGGTACACAGATTGGGATTACCGGCTGGTACTGTGTGTATAATGGTACAGGTGCTAACGTAACGGTTAGTGGGTTAACCGAAAACTCGAATTATATTTTTCAGGTATTTGAATATAATGATGCTTGTGGTGCAAACTATGCAAGATACAATACAATAACTGGAACAGATAATCCAAAGAGCCAGAATACAACAGGTCCGGCATCAGTGGAGGTTACGGCTACTGACGGAACATTGGGGCCGACCTTATATGTTAATTTAACAGCGGCGTTCGATGCCATAAATGCCGGCACGCATAAGGGCGATATTACTATCAAAATAATCGGTAACACAACCGAAACGGCCACGGCTGTTCTGAATGCGAGTGCAGCCCCTTCTGACTATGACCATGTTAAGATTTATCCAACATTAACCGGACTGTACATTAGCGGAACCCTTGCCGCACCACTCATTGATTTGAATGGAGCCAGTAATGTAACGATAAACGGCAGTCTTAACGAGTCAAATGCAGGGAAAGACCTTACAATAATAAATGCCAGCACTTCCGCAGCTTCCGGAACTTCTACCATCCGGTTTATCAATGATGCATCGGGCAATTTAGTTGCAAATTGCAAAATAATGGGCTCATCCACCGATGCTTTGGCCGGTATAGTTTTTTTTAGTACCGGTACAGCAACCGGAAACAATGGCAATACGGTAAACAACAACGACATTACCAATGCAACGGATGCTGACCGACCTCTAAACGCTGTTTATTCTTCAAGCAACTCAGGTGGAGATAACAGCGGGAACACAATCAGCAACAATAATATTTTCGACTTTTTCAACCCTGATTTTAGTTCAGACGGGGTACTGCTTGGCCCTGGTTCGACCGACTGGGCCATAACCGGCAATAGTTTTTATGAAACCACCAATTTTGAACCAACCTCAAATAATGGCATTTATTACAGCTCCATTGAGATTTACAATACATCAGGAAATAACTTTACCATATCAGGCAACTTTATTGGAGGGAGCAATTATGGCTGCAATGGAATGATGACTGTCAACGGCGCTGTAAGTTATACCTTCGTTGGCATTTATATTGATGCCGGTGCTTCTGTTGCAAGTTCCGTTCAAAACAATACCATCCGGAACATCGATTGTACGGTGATGAGCGAATCGAATTATAATTGGTCAGGGATCTATATCACTAACGGAGCTGTGAATGTGGGCACCCAAACCGGCAACACAATCGGATCGGCCACCGGCAATGGTTCAATCACGGTTACAAACTCCAGCACCAACTGGAGGGCCGGTACCTCTGGGATCGAAAACTGGAGCGGAGATATTGTATCTATTCAAAACAATACCATTGGCTCCATTACCACAACTACGGCTGCTGGAAGCGAGGGGATGTCCAGTGATTTTTATGGCATCGCCAACTTTGGCCCCTTTGCAAGCATCACAAATAATATCATCGGCAGCACAACCACGGCAAACAGCATCAACGCGGCCTCTCCGGCTACCAGTTGGTCGCAGAAGGTTTTTGGCATTTACAGTGAAAGTGACTGTATCATTTCGGAAAATACAATAGCCAATTTAACCAATGCCACCACCAATACAGATGTAGATGGCGGCGGGAGTATCTTCGGGATATATACCAGATCCGGATCAAATACGATCACCAACAATACCATTCATGATCTGACGATTGCCAGCGCCAACGCATTGATTTCCATAGAAGAAGGAATGCCGGCCATTATCGGGATTCTCCAGGGAAGTAAGGGTGACAGTCAAATAGTTACCGGGAACACTATTTACAATTTGTCTGATTCTTATCCTGATTACGACGGGAGTGTAATCGGGCTTTACTATTCGGGAGGAACGAGTGGCTATAACAGTGTTTCGAACAACTTCATCCACAGCCTGTCGGTAACCGGGGCATCCAGCACAGCCGCAAGCCTTTACGGCATCCTGATCGAACAGGGCAATGCAATCTTTTACAACAACGTCATCAGTTTGGGAGGTAACTCAACAACCGATATTTATGGTATCCAGGAATATGCCGATGCATCCCAGTATCTCTACATCATTTACAACACTGTTTATATCGGCGGGAGCCTTGCCGCTGGGGCAACAAATTCATCCTATGCCTTGTATAGCGCAGGCATTCTTAACTATGCGGAATTTGTGAATAATATTTTTCACAATGCCCGTTCAACCGAAGGTGGTAGCGAATTGCATTTTGCCGCCTACTTTGTTTCCGATGGCAGGGCTTCGTTAACATGTAATTACAATGATTATTTCGCCCCTGGAACGGGGGGAGTTTTAGGCTCTTACACGACAAATGTCAATTCTTTACCAATTGTTACCGGGCAGGACACTCACAGCCTGAACACAGATCCAAATTTTTCAAATGCAGGCGGGACTGTTGCCACAAACTATATGCCCCATGCCACATTGAACGGAACGGTCTCCGAAGGTTACCCAGGTACTGATTATGCCGGCACGGATAGGGCTGATATTCCAACCATGGGAGCCTTTGAAAAACTTTTGTGCGCCAACCCCATCAACGGTGGCGAAATCGAAGCGGCACAGGCAATCTGCCTGGGAAGCCCAGCAGAAACGCTTACCAACAAAACAACGCCAAGCAACCAAACCGGAACATTGCAATACCAGTGGCAAAGCTCGGTTGGCGGTGCAGCTTTCACAAATCTCACAACCGGAACCTATACTTTAACCACTTATGAGCCAGGCTCCCCCACAGTAACCACAAAGTACAAACGCCTTGTAAAAGTTACCTGCGAATCCACTTGGCTTTCATCAAACGAAGTGGAAATCACCGTTAACCCACTACCCACAGCAACAGCAGGCATTGTAAGCAACGTAAACTGTTTTGGCGATAATACAGGCTCAGTTATAGTATCGGTTTTGGGAGGAACAACGGCTTATTCGTATTTGTGGTCAACAAGCCCTGTGCAATCGGCCTCAACGGCCACAGGACTTGCTTCGGGCACGTATTCAGTAACTGTTACCGATGCCAACGGCTGTAAAGCAACAGCCTCTACGGCAATAACCCAACCTGTGGCTGCATTGGTAGTAAATGCAGGTGTTGTGTCCAATGTTAGTTGTTTTGGTGGCAACAACGGCTCTGTGAATGTTTCAGTTTCGGGAGGAACTACCAATTATAGTTACGCATGGTCAACAAGCCCGGCACAAACGGCAGCAACAGCAAGCGGACTTGGAACAGGCACATATTACGTTACCGTTACCGATGGCAATAGTTGTACAGCCACGGCATCGGCAACGCTCACCAGTCCTCCTGCCGCTATTGCAGGAGCCGTTACCGGAGGCTCAACCATTTGCTCGGGATTTCCCAGTGCCACATTGACCTTAGGAACGCATACCGGGACAATTGTTAAATGGCAATATTCGGTTAGTCCATTTGAAACGTGGTTGGACATACTGAATACCTCATCAACCTTTGTTTCAGATCCTTTGACTGAAACTACCCAGTTCAAGGCAGTGGTGCAAAGTGGCGGTACATGTGATTTAGCTTATTCAGACCCAACAACTGTAACTGTAATTGCAACAGTTGCGGGTACGGTAACCGGAACTTCCCCAGTATGTACCGGAAGCAGCAGCGGCTTGCTTACGCTTAGCGGGCAAACAGGAAGTGTTTTAAGGTGGCAGTATTCGGATGTGGCACCATATAATTCCTATACCAACATAGCCAGCACAGTTGGAATAACTACTTATACTTCAGGACCTTTGGCCCAGACCACAAAGTTCAGGGCAGTAGTAAAAAACGGATCCTGTTCTACTCTATTTTCAACTGGGAAACTTATTACCGTCAGCCCTGCTTCTGTTGGTGGCAGCATTGCTTCGGAGCAAGAAATCTGTTCGGGGACAAAACCTGCGAATTTAGTATTGAGTGGCCATACCGGTAGTGTTGTGAAGTGGGAAAAATCGGACGATGCTGCTTTTACTGCGCCTGACGCCATTCCTATCACATCAACCACTCTAACAGGTGCAACTATCGGCAGCCTTACCGAAAGCACTTATTTCCGTGCCGTGGTTAAAAGTGGTGCATGCGCCGAAACAAATTCGGATTATGTACTTGTAACTGTAAACCCACCAACAGTTGCCGGAAGTGTTTCTGGGCCATCGCCCTGGGTTTGTGAAGGCAGCAGCAGCGGAGAGCTAACCCTTTCGGGACAGACTGGTGATGTGGTAAAATGGCAAAGTGCGGTTCAAATTGCAACTGTATGGACTTGGACTGACATTGCGCATACTGACATAACCTACACTTCGGGCGCTTTGAACGAAAACACAAGATTTAGGGCGGTGGTGCAAAGCGGTGCCTGTGCTGCTGTCAGTTCAGGGTTTAAATTGATAACTGTAAGACTCAATCCCACCTTTACCGATGGTTCGGTAAGTACACCAAATTGTTATGGTGCTGATGTTGAATTTACTGGCAATGGATTATTGCCAAATATAAACAACACTTTCAATTATACAGTTACCATTAACGGCAATAAGGTTGATGGTTCCAAAAATTCAGTTTCCGATGCCTTAGGAGTTGCCACTTATTCCGAAACCGGACTTGGTGCAGGCAGTTACAGTTTCGAACTTAATTCGATTGTTGTGGCAGGATGCACAACTACTATAATTGGTTCGCCAGCAACTTTTGTTGTCAGCCCACAGCTTCTGGCAGGGGTTGACGGTGCGGTTACCAATGTAAGTTGCCACGGTGGTGAAAACGGCTCGATCGCTATTTCAGTTTCGGGTGGCACCCCTTCGTATACATATTCGTGGTCTACGGTCCCTGAACAAACATCATCCACGGCTACTTCACTAACAACAGGAACATACACCGTTACAGTAACTGACAACAATGGATGCTCAACCACAGCTTCGGCCTCGGTTACCGAACCTGCGGCATCTTTATCAGCAAATGCCGCAGTTATAACGGAGGTTAATTGTGCTGGAGGGAACACTGGCTCCATTGAAGTTTCGGTTTCGGGCGGTACAACAAATTATTCGTATGCATGGTCAACGGATCCGGTTCAAACCACTTCGCTTGCAAGCGGACTTACAACAGGAACTTACACCGTTACGGTTACGGATGGCAACAGTTGCACGGCAACGGCATCGGCCACGGTTGTGCAAGCGTTCAACACCTTAACCGCAGATGCCGGGGTCCTTTCAAATGTAGGCTGTTTTGGCGGCAATTCCGGTTCTATTGAAGTTTCAGTTTCGGGCGGCAAACCAGATTATACCTAATTGTGGTCAACAAATCCGGCTCAAACTTCGGCAACTGCTACAGCCCTTACAACTGGGACATACACTGTTACAGTTACAGATAAGAATGGTTGTACGGCTACTTCCACGGCCGAAGTAACCCAACCAACAGTACTTACAGCCCAGGCCGGTGTGCTTGCTCATGTATCTTGTTTTGGTGG